>JAHENH010000001.1 GCA_018609935.1 Halobacteriales archaeon
AAGGTTAGTATTGTATTCAACGTAAAATTTTTTAGATTAAAGAAATGGATGGAAAAAAATTTGATATAATAACGGAAAAAGAGATAGAAGAAGGTAAGGCTACGGATGCCTATTTTGAGAGGACAGAAAAAATACTAAAATCTAAGAATGTTAACCCGAAAGTAGTAGCTGATATTGGAGTAGACCTTGATAGATGGCATATATTTTCAGGTTTAAAAGATGTGGCAAATCTACTTGAAGGGAAAAAAATTGATCTCTATTCACTACCTGAGGGAACCCCGTTTAAGGAAAATCCAGTAATGAGGATAGAAGGTAACTATTTAGAATTTTGCAGATATGAAACATCTATACTAGGTTTTATATGTAAGGCAACAGCAATAGCAAGTTCTGCTATGCGTATAAAAGCTACAGCAGGAGATAAAACAGTAATAGAGTTTGGTACAAGAAGAGAACATCCATCTACTGCAGCAATGATTGAACGTTCAGCAATGATAGGGGGTATAGACGGAATATCACATATAGCCGCAGGAGAAACAATAAATATACAGTCAGGAGGTACCATGCCACATGCATTAATAATATGTTTTAGAGATCAACAAAAAGCATGGAAAGCATACAATGATGTATTAGACAAGGACATACCTAGAGTAGCTCTATGTGACACCTATGAAGATGAAAAACTAGAATCAGTTAAGGCAGCAGAAACACTAAAGGAAGATCTAGATTCTGTAAGACTAGACACTCCCTCTAGTAGGAGAGGGGATATGAAAGAAATTGTAGAGGAAGTACGGTGGGAACTAGACTCGAGAGGATATGAAGATGTGGAAATTTTTGTAAGTGGAGGTATAGATAAAGAAGAAATAAAAAAACTAAAAGATGTAGCAGACGGTTTCGGAGTAGGTGCTTCAATAGCAAGTGTACCCCCAGTTGATTTCTCATTGGATATTGTAGAAGTAGAAGGAGAACCCGCGGCGAAAAGAGGTGAAAAAAGCTGGAAAAAACAGATATACAGAAAAGAAATGGAAGACACACTATCACTAGAAAATGACAAACAAGAAGGTGAACCAATGCTTAAACCTATAATCGAAAACGGGGAGATAATAGCAGAATTCCCAATAGAAAAAGCTAGAGAAAGATCCAAGCAGGGAATAAAAAACCTGAAACAAGAAGACCTACTTAAAATCTAAAAAAGGAAGTCAGTGAGAGTTCCACGTATTACCTGACCAGTGAATGTTTACATACAGGAAAAATTATCCCGAATTTTTAATATATCTTAATACTCCTTTTGCATCTGTTCTTAAAGTTTCCTTAGCTCTTTGTTTATCCCATAACTCATAAAAAAGATGATCTCTATCTATAATTTCTTCTATAGCCTGTTTCTCATCTTTTGTATTTCTCCATATATCTTCAGCTTTTTCTACCCACCTAGTTAACACATCTCTGTATTTATCTAAACAATATTCTACATCCGTTCTAGACCCATAATGAGTATATAAAAGCATTTCAGGACTATAACTTCTAAATTTTTCTAAACTTTCAAGGTTCGTCTCCAAATCAAAGTTAGGAGGAGGGGTGGTTGCAATAATCTCACCACGTATAGAAACACCTGCTTCATCACCAACAAAAAGAGCTTCATCTGTTTTTTCATATAGACAAAACTGGTGAGGGGCGTGGCCGGGAGCTTCTAATACCTCTAATTCTTTACTATCTAGATCAACTATATCACCCTCCTCAACTGTTATAAACCTTTCAGAATCTATGGGTTTAATGTCTCCATATTCATCCGCTAGACTACCTACAGCTTTATTCACACTTTCCACAAGTTTTTCTACTGTATTTGGATCAGAAAGATATTTAGCCCAACCATTAAGACATACAATTTCCGCATTATCACATCTCTGAGCCAAATACCCGGCCCCACCAGCATGGTCCAAATGAAGATGGGTAGGTATAATTAAATCGATCTCATCATAATTAATACCTAATTCCTCTAACCCATCAAAAATATACTGCCTCCCTATTGAAGCACCTGTTTCAATTACAGCTTTTTTTTCACTATCCACTATATAAGAAGCATCATAGCGGCTACGATCCAAAAAATAAGTATCAACCATATACACATCATCAAACCCCTCTATTTTTTCAACCATCCCTACAAAATAAACCTACGTAAAACAAAAAACTAATTTTTTCCATACAAAATCACGCTACTAGATATACAACCAATTTTAAAGACTTAAACCCAGAATAGAAAAAAACATATCACATATTAAGTCTAAACCAAATAAAACCAACTAATAAAACGCGAACTCAAAATATGTGTATCTTTCTATGTTTTACAAATGAATTTGATAAACAGGTTTTGACACCAAGAAAAATCTATCAATGATTTTAAATTAAGTTCTTCACTTTTTGCTTGAAACAAAAAATTATTCATAAAAAATTTTAGAGATTTATGTTAAAAATACAGGTATAAACAGTTAGTAGACAGAAAAAGCTACATTTGTAACAGTATCTATAACACCGTCAACTGAATGGATTTTTTCTGATACTACACTAGGTAGGTCTTCTCTGTTATTTAAGTCCAACTGTGCTATAATATCGTAATCACCAGTTACAACATGTATATCTTTTACTTCATCAAGGTCACTTATCTCTTTTCCTGCATTTGAAACTTCTCCAGTCTCAGTTATTATATTTACATATGCATTAACCATAATGGTATTTTTATACTATAATTTAATTAATCTTCGGAAGCATACAAAAAAATAATTTAATATCGTATTTCAAATCCATCAATACCGTTAGGGCCTTCCCAGCTAACATCTATATCCTCAACATTAGCTTGAGGGCTTCCCTCCCAACACCAGTCTATTATTTTTTCTATATCCTTACGTTCCCCCTCAAAAACAGCTTCAACTCTTCCATCATTGAGGTTTTTAACCCAACCATCAATTCCTATCTGTGCAGCCATTTCCTTTGTATTTGCTCTATAAAAAACTCCCTGGACCTTGCCAGAAATAAAAACATGAGCTCGTTCTCTATTCTCTTCCTCCATGTTTTCTTATATAAACTAGCAAACAAAAATTCTATCTTAATGTAATCTATATGGAGGTAGAAATACCAATAAAATCTTCTTCTTTGGATAGATTAGAAGTCGTACTTTTATAGAATACAAAGTCTTTAAATTTAACCCATAGATTCAAAATATGTAAAGGTGTTATAACAAAAAGATAAAGATTATAAAAAATTATTGATTCTTTCCATCAACTTTGATACCATATACTGTATATCATTGTATATCTGGCTGTTAACAATTTTCTGTGTTCCTTGATCCATATAATAATCTATATATGGTTGTATTTCACCAAAAACAATATATACTACTGCAATCAGTAGTAGAAAAAAAGCAGCTCCTAAAAT
>JAHENH010000002.1 GCA_018609935.1 Halobacteriales archaeon
AATATGGTTTGAAGGCACAAGAGATGGAAGTTAAATCACGTGTTTCTACTGCTATTAATAGGACAAAAGCTGAAGATATAAAACTGGTGAGTGATGGTATATGGACCATTCCTCCTATAGGAGAAAGTTCTGTGGATTATCTCACAAAAACTGTAAAAGATGATGGCATTAATATTGGAGTTAATATGAGTGATTCAGCTAGATATCATGCTATGGCAAACACTGATGTATCTGCAGGTATGGAGATAGATACCTCCTTTGTTAGTCTTAGTTCTAATTCAATAATGCCTGAGAGCTTGATTACGTCTATACAGCCACATTACCAAGTCCCTCGTGCTATAGATCTTCCAGTTTATTTTAGATATGCTATACGTATAGCAGGTCCTTTACTTGCTTTAGCTGTAAATTCTCCGTTTTTTCCACCTGATCTCTATGATGAAGGTGTAAATCCTGAGGAAATACTTGATGGACATATTAAAGAAAACAGGATAAAGATTTTTGAAACTGTTATGAATCCAGAGAATGATAGAAAAGTAAAATTTCCTGAAGATATTGGTTCAATAGAGGAAGCTATAGATAGAATAGTTGAAGATAAAGTGTTTGCGGCTATGCCTGTTAATAAAGGTAATAGGTTTGATGACGAGTTCGTACATTTTAAGATGAAACATGGAACTTATTGGAGGTGGATTAGACCAGTATTTACTGGTAAAACAAGATCACAGGCAAATTCTCGAATTGAGTTTAGACCTCTTCCAAGTCAGCCTACTATACGTGACACAATAGCTTTCCAGATAGTTTTTGCTGGATTTCTTGAAAAAATCTCTACACGAGAACATCCTGTAAAAAATCTAGGTTGGGAAGATGCTAAAACTAATTTTTATTCTGCTATGAAAGACGGATTTGATGCAGACCTCAAATGGATAACAAAAGACGGAGATAAAACAGATGATAATAAAACTATATTTAAAGATATATTAGATACTTCCAAAGAAGGTCTTGAAAGATCTAATATTTCTGAAAGAAAATCAAAATATTATCTACAGCCTATTCGTTCACGTGTACAGAATAGTATAACTCCTGCATCTTGGAAACATAAAATAGTTAAAAGAGAAATCCAAGACGGTAAAACACTAAAAGATGCTATATATAAGATGCAACATAGATATATAGAAAACCAAGAAAAAACACTTATTGAAGGAAGTTTTCTAGAGTGGACCTGAACTACACCTAACTTGTTCATTTATTAGGGAAGAAATGTCTACTGTCCGCAAACATAAGATAGAAAAAAGGCAGATTTTAATAAACTCAAAAAATAAATATATTGTTGGGAAAGTGGGGTAGCTTGGAATCCTCGCGCGTTTGGGGCGCGCAGACCCCGGTTCAAATCCGGGCTTTCCCATCTATCTATTTTTGTGTTATATATTGTATTTTTCTTTTTTTATTCTATGAAATAAAGTAATTTAATTTGTGTTAATTTCCTCTTTTATTTCAGTATTAGATCAGCAATAATGTAAATAGTGGAGATAGTTTTTTTGTATTAGATGCATATGTTTTATTATCTGATGTTTGGGCCTGAACTTGGATTAGCTATATTTTTTATTATAGGTGTATTCAGTAGTGTACATTGTCTTGGTATGTGTGGTCCATTAATAACTCTATATTCAGATAGAGGAGGGTTTTCTGAGGATAAGACTCAATGGAGGGATATACGACAGCATCTCTTTTTTAATCTGGGAAGAACTATAAGTTATGCATTTATTGGTGTTTTGATTGGAGGTATAGGTATGGTTGTATTTGATGTTGCAGCAGTTGCATCTATAGTTGATTTAGTACGTGGAGTTTCAGGTTTATTAATTGGTGTCTTTATTATTATAACTGGAATTACATATATTAGATCTGGTACTACACTTAATATACCATCGATAAATATGTCTGTACCATTTCTTGAAAAGTGGTTTTCCCGTGTTAGATCTTTTTTAACAAGCCATATAGATAATTGGGTTAATGGTCCCCGTATTGTAGGTCTTGGAATGATACATGGTATTCTTCCATGTCCAGTTATCTATCCTGCTTATATGTATGCTTTTGTTCAGGGTTCACCTATTTTTGGTGGTTTATCTTTGGCTGCTCTTGGTTTAGGAACTATTCCTACACTTTTTTCATATGGTGTTATTTTAGAATCTGTAAATACTCAGATACGTATGAAGCTACATAGGGGTCTTGGAGTTTCCTTTATATTGTTAGGATATATTCCCCTCTCTATGGGTTTGGTGGCGTTAGGTTTTCAGGTTCCACATCTTGATATACCTATATATCAGCCTTTGGCAGGATAATTATGTCAGAATGTAAACTTTGCGGTCTTCAAACTCCTAAAGATCCGGTTACTGACTCCGGCATAGAAGGGGAGTTTTGTTGTAGAGGATGTTTAGAAGTTACACGTTATATGGGTGAAGTTGAAGAGTTTGATATAAGTGAAGACAGAATAAAAGACAATCAAAAAATAGAGGATGGTTCTGAAATACCAGAGAATTCTGACACTGTCTATTTTTCCGTTGAGGGTCTACATTGTTCTGCCTGTGAGATATTTATTGAAAAAAAAGCTAAAGAAAAGAAAGGAGTTATAGATGTCGATGTTAGCTATACTAGTGAAACTGCAAAAATAATCTATGATCCCAGTATAGTGGATAGGTCTGGTCTTCCTAGTGTTATTGAGCGACTTGGATATAATGTTCAATTTTTAGATAAAAATAGACAAAAAACTGATTTTAGCTCTGATTTTACTGACAGTTCCCATGTTTTAGTTGGTAGTATCCTAGGAATGATAGTCATGTTGATGTATGGTGTTTTTCTATATCCTTCCTATATGGACTTTTCTCCCATGATGAAGATGGGTGTATTAATAGTATCTTTGGTTTTGGGTATGGCATATTGTGGTGTAGCATTTATTCTTTTATATGATATTATACGTGGTCTGTTTTTGTTGGTGATACTTCAGGGATTTGCTCTTATAGTTATTTTTAGCTCTAATATATTGACAGCTTCTCTTGTTTTGTCGATTGTATTATTATCTGCTAGT
>JAHENH010000003.1 GCA_018609935.1 Halobacteriales archaeon
AAACCGTATATATGCTACTTTATCGGTTTCTCGTAATTTTTCTGATATTTTTTGTCCTATAAGCCTTGAAGATACTATCTGTGTTCCTTCATTTTTTATTTCTTCTTCGACCTGATCTACGATTTTTTCCACTTTCTGTTTAGATACCGGACGTTTCTCTACAGCCAACTCTATACCACGCCTAATTTTTTCTCTCTGATATGGCTCTATACTTCCATCTCTTTTTTTTACCTGTAATGATTCCCATTCAGGTCGTTCATATGTAGTAAATCGAAAGCCACATCGTCTACATTCTCTTCTCCTCCGTACAGTGTTTCCCTTTTCGGTATCCCTTGTATCAATTACTCCCGTATTCTCATATCCACAATCTGGACATCTCATATTTAAAGACGTATAATATTCAAATATAAAACCTAACTATATTAAACTACCCCATATATTTTAATAATATAAATCTTCTCAATTAATATTACAAACCATGTAACTAGATAAAAAATCTATTGTAATTATTTTTAACTTATGATTATTTTGTTTTTCGTCTTCTGTTTGAGATATAAACATTATATTTAAATCAACAAGGAATTAATCAAAATATAGAGCGTGGGTAGCCAAGCGGTCAACGGCGCAGCGCTTAGGACGCTGTCCTGTAGAGGTTCGCCGGTTCGAATCCGGTCCCACGCAGTTTTTTCTATATTTCCTTAATTTTAAAAATAAAGTGTACTAGATACAAATTTTATAGATATTGATTTTAGTTTATAGGGTTGGCTATTTTGATATGTTTCCCTAGATTAGTGGTGTTTTTTTATTTTTCCTTCCCCTCTTTTATATTTACTTTTATGTTTGAGGATTGGTTAGAATATGTGTTTTATTTTGGTCTATATTTCTTCTAGGTGTTCTACTCCTTTTTTACTGACGTTTGCTTCTGTTATCTCTTCTGGCATCCAGTCTGGTGCGTCATCTGGTGCTTCATCTTCCCACGCCCATGCATCATATATATGAACTTTTTTTGTTCCTCTTTCTCTTAGCCGTATTTCTGTTGCGTTATTTTTTGCAGCTTCTTCGCCGGATCCTGGTTCCAGTCTTCTTGCAGCCTTCAATGCAGCCTGTCTCGGAGTGTTTCCACTAAAAACACTTGTTTCTTCTCCATTTTCTCGTAGGGCGAAATTTCTTTTACCGTCTTCTCTTACCATTTTTATATCCCTGTCTGTGGCTTCCCTCTTCCCCCATATAAATTTAACGGCTATATCGGGTGTTTCTCTCTATTTCAGGGTTTCCCTACGTAAAATTACCATATTTATATGAAAAATATAAACCTATACTTAAATAGTATGTTTAGATTGTAAACTAATTTTTTTGTATAAAAAATCTATAACAGATTAAGCACTGACTTCAACCACTTTCTCCGCCAAAAATTCCGCATTAAGGACGCTCGCACCGGCAGCTCCACGAACAGTATTATGAGCTAAACAATCAAACTGTAACTCCTTACCACTCAAAGTATTTTGGAATCTACCTACAACAACAGACATACCACCACCTTCATCTCTATCAAGCCTAGGCTGGGGCCTATCAACCTCATCACGAACAACTATAGGATTTTCCGGAGATGAAGGAAGATCCAAAGAACCCACATTCTCCATAGCAGATATACCCATATCCTCATCCACCTCCCCATCAAACCCACACCAAACATTTTCTAGATGACCATCCAATGTAGGCACCCTATTACAAGAAGCACTAACATCAAAATCAGCAGGCTCTATACTGGAACCATCAAAATCACCAAGAATCTTTAAAGGTTCAGACTCCATCTTTCCTTCCTCACCACCAATATACGGAAGAGCATTATCTATAATCTCCATACTTTTAACACCATCATATCCAGCACCACTCACAGCCTGTAAAGTAGAAACATGAACACTAGAAAGCCCAAATTCCTTATATAAAGCATATAAAGGAAGAACCATAGTGATAGTAGAACAGTTAGGATTTTTAACTAAAGCACCATCCCAACCTCTATTTTCTCTTTGCACATCTAAAAGACCCAAATGATCAGTATTAATCTCAGGTACTATTAAAGGTATATCATCTTCCATTCTAGCCCAACTCGCATTAGAAGCAACGATATATCCCTCATCAGCAAACAATGGTTCTACAGACCTAGCTATATTTGAAGGAAGTGCACTAAAAACAAAATCAACATCACTTGGAACAGATCCAGGATCAGTATTTTTAACCTCCATATCAGCAGCATAATCAGGCACCCGACCCCCCTTTGCAACCTCTTTAAATTTTTTCCCACTAGAGTCATCACTAGCAGTAACAACCTTAAGATCAAAATCCGGATGACCCTCTAAAACCCTAACAAACTGTATACCAACAGCTCCTGTAGCTCCTAATACACCTACATCCATAATATGTAATATTAACTAAAACTCTTAAACTATAATATATCTTCTAGTTCTGGAATATCTTCCTCTTCCTCTCCAGCATCTATTTTAGCTTCTTCTATCTCCTCAACTTCAGCCCCAATCTCTTCTTGTTCCTCCTCAATCTCTCCACCTATCTGTTCTACTTCCTGAACTGAAAGAGGTATATCAGGTAGCTGTTCCCCTATCTCTTTTCTTGCTACCCTTGAAGCATGTTCTTCACTTTCAACATTAAACACCCTCATCTCTAATTCGAGAGCAACTAATCCCTCATCTGCTGCTATAAAAGCAGGATCCAACTGTTTCCCACAATTTT
The DNA here is from genome assembly GCA_018609935.1 of Halobacteriales archaeon. The sequence goes on from JAHENH010000003.1 coordinate 2,746, forward strand.
GGCATTTCCTCTCTTTAACATCTATCTCAACATAATTAAGGTCTGGGTTAAGCATATCCCCCGCCTTACTTATAGCTACTCTAACTGCTTCATCCTGCGATTCAACATCATATACCGGCACAGCTGCTTCCACAACTACTCTGCAATCCATCTCAATATATTTTTGAAGTTTCGACGTAAAAAGGTTGCGCTCGTTTTACCCGGATTTCACCCATAATAAACCCACAACAAACATTTTCCGCAGTCTTTATGAGAATTTAGAAAAAAATATTAAATATGGAACAACTGGACGGACTCTATGAAGACGAGGCCGTCCAGCTATATCTTACCGAGATAGTTGGATCTGAAGGATTAAAAGTAGCCCTAAATCCAGTACACGGAGAAATAACAGACGAAAAACTAGCAAAAAAACTGGAAATGGATGAAAAAGTAGTTAGAAGAGCTTTATTTGCATTATATGAAAACGGCCTCGCTTCCTATACAAGAGAAAGAGACGAAGAATCAGGATGGTACACATACCTCTGGAGATTCAGATATGAGAAACTAGAAGATAAACTAAAAGAAGAACTTGAAGAACTACTAAACTGTCTAGAAGAAAGAATAGAATACGAAAAACAAAACCAATTCTATGGCTCAAAAATAGACGGAAGAAGATTCACATTTGAAGAAGCAGCAGAACTCTCATTCAGAAGCCCAGAATCAGGATCCCCACTAGAACCCATGGACAACTCCGAATTCGTAAAAGCTGCAGAAAAAAGAGCTGAAAAAATAAAAGAAGAACTAGGTAAAAAATAACCCAACCAAAAACACAAAAACAAGACACCTTAATATAACTTGAAAAAAAAGATAATCCTACTTACAACACTTCTATTATTACTCACAGGCTGTCTATCTACACCATCCAGCCCACCACAATACAACTGGAACAATTCCGAAAAAATATCTTTTAATCTAAAAAATCAAACATATACATCCACTATAA
>JAHENH010000004.1 GCA_018609935.1 Halobacteriales archaeon
CTATAGCATCCTGCATAGTATTCAGCTGCATTCCTTCTAAGCTCTCAAGAAGTCGTTTATTAATCCTCGCCTCTAAAGAAAAAGCATCCTGAATATTTCCATACATTACTGTTACCAAAGCCCTTTTTCAGGCTCTATTTTAAATAAAATATACTTGAACTTATTTCTTACGCCTATAATTTATGAAATAAATTGTAAAGAACTACAATATTAGTAAAATAATAATCAAATATATTTCCATATACAACAAATAAACTAAAAAATAAAATCCCAACCAAAGACAGGGTAAAAATAAAACATATACTATAAATATTAGATACTGATTAACACTATCTATTATATATTTTCTTATTTTCCATTCTCTAAATAACTCTTTACAGCCTCCTTACTAGATAAATCAGGAGGATCTTTTACCTCACCAATAGCCAACTCAAAAGCTCTTTCCAACTCATCTCTAAACTCAACATCAGAAACATGCTTAAGATACTCATTAGCCTTCCAAATATCCAAAAACCGAGAACAACCACAATTATCACACTCCTCTCTTTCATCCTCTAAATCCTCATCAAAAGACCTATTAAACAACTTATCCAAATAACTATTTTCCGTAGAAGTAAGCGACTTATCCAACTTATCACTCCACTCAGTACTAAACTTATTATAGGCAAGTTCACCACTATAACTCGACCAATGCTTACTACCACTCTCAGTACTCTCAGGAGTCGCATGAGTCGAAACATACATCAACACACGCTTAACATCCTCAACACCCCTCAAATCCCTAACACGCCTAAACAAATCACTCTCCAACCCAACATCCTGACCCTCCTCCAACCTCTCATCCCCACTCCAACGCCTACCACTAAAACCAATAACATGAAAATGCAAACCAGCCACAACATACTCACACCAACCACCAAGATCTAACTCATCATCTATAACAGCCTTCCAAAAACCACCCTCATTATTATAACCTTCAGCCCTAAGCTCATCCTTTATATCATCATCTAAACGGTAATGATGAGGAACTAAAATAAAACCAACATAACCAGCCTCCTTACAAAGATCCTTAGCCCTCTCACGAACATCCTCATAACTCTCATCACTATCCAAATCCTTAAAACTAACAACACTATGCACAAACCTAAACTCCTCAAGATCCTCATAAGCCTCATTAGAAGCTCCTTGATTCTTAGCCTTCCAATGAAATAAATCATAACCAACAAGACGCTTAAACGCACTCCTAACCTGTTTAGCACGCCAATTCTCCCAACAATTAGGACAAGTTCTCTTATTACATTCTCTCTCAGCTAAAACAGGCTTACCACAATCCTCACAAAAACTATCAGGAATCCAATTTCCACAATCCTCACCTTTCTCTCCCTGTCCTGCGATTATATGATTATCTAAACTAGTTTTCGCAAGTGCAGGATACAACTTAGAAGTACCCCTATCCAACTCCAACTGAAAATCCTCAAGATCAGTATAATCAACACTATCCTCAACATCTATAGAACTCAAACTACCACCTCAATATCAGCTTTTACCAACAACGACTCACCTTCCCCTTCTCTACAATCCAACAACAACTCACCTTCCATTGAAGATTTTAGAGCTGAAGCTCTCTCCTCTAAAAACCGGCTCTCCAGATATAGATTATTTTCTACATCTGCACCTCCAAGATCTCGACCTAAACCTATAAATATAACTTTAGAAAAATTCTGATTAACTTTTATATTATAAAGATCGTAATTATACATGCTTGGTTTTATACCGGCGTTTTTTACTGCCGGACAAGGGAGCAAACCTTTCCCCAAAAGTCCACTCCCTCCGGCAGTTACCTAAAATCTTATCTAATCACCACTATGTATATTACAGTCGCTTATTTCATCTAGGACATTTTGTTTTGGTTCCTCATTAAGTATACAACTAGATGATAATGATAATATATCTTTAGCCTCTTCATGTCTTTTCTTTCCTATGCTATCACGTGATCTAGGTAAGTTTGTAGGTATTTTATCCATATTTATTCTACGTATTAGGTTACGATGAACTTGCTGTACCCATTTATCTATTTCATCTATTTTATCTGAATTACCCTTAGACGTTTTCTCAACTTTATTTAATTTATTTTCTACAGTTTCTATTTTATTTTTAAGTGTACTATTTTTATCTTTTAACTTTGAATTTTCTTTTTCTAATGATCTATTCTTTTTTTCTAACTCTGAAACTTTACTTTTAATTTTTTTATATTCCTCCTCATTAGACGACACCCTCTGTAAAAGATGTTCTTCAACACCACCACCTTCACGACTTTCTTTTCCTTCTGTTTTCTCTTTTTCTAGTTTTTCCAATTTTTTAGCTGGCATTGTTATTTATCCGTTTTTATATCTAATGCTATTTTTTGTCCACATTCAGGACATTCTAAATTACCTTCATGACTATCTCTATACTCATCAAGTATTCTACGTATAACTTCTGACCGATTAATACCACATCTATAAATTTCCTGATCTATGAAATCTTTCATAGATTTATCAATTTTTGTACTGATTGGAATATCACCTCTACATTGACTCATAATAAATACTATGTATCTATACATTTAAAAAACTTAATCTAATAATAGTTTACCCTGTATACCTATATTACTTTCAGTTATTCAGGTATTATATACCAAATATTCAAAATTACTATAAAAATATACTTATTTAGACTTAAAATATCTATACCAACGAATAAAAAATGGAGTATTAATCCTTTTTTCCTGATTCTCAACTTTTTCCTTAATCAACTCAATATCTTGATTCTTACTATTAACCTCAGCTAACTTCCTTTCTAAATTCTCTTTTTCAACTTCTAAACTATCATATTCAAGACCTTTCCCCAATAAATCCCGTATAGCTTCCGACTGACTAACACCCATATTCTCAGCATATTCATTTATAGATACAAGCATATTCTCTTGTATTCTAACTGTAGTCTGTTCCATATACAAACATATCCAAAAAAGAATACAATAAAACTAAGTCATCTCTACGTCACACAAATTAAATTTAAAATCACAAAATAAAAATCTAATAATATTAGTTAAGAATTTTTTCAAACTAAACACTATCTCTCTATTTCAAAATTCACAACTGTATACTCAATAGATATAACAAGAATAACCAGTAAAAACGCAAATGGAACAACCATACTATCACGTATTACCCCATCTCTTGCCAACGAATGTGAAAGAGCCAATGCAGGAAGAATATACGTAAATATCCTTGTCTTAATTCTATCACTATCATACAAAACCTTATTTTGCTGTATTCTAGTGAAATCATTATTAAATTCCTGAGACGATGAAAGATTAACTGTATCTGCTTCAATATCAAAAAGGAATGAAATTTCTTCACTATCTTTTTCAGCATAACTTCCTGAATTATAGACTGACGAACCTGTTCAAAAACTTTACTAAAATTCTCTGACTGAATCGTAGAAACCTCTTGAACAACTTCCTGCATAGAACCCAAATTATCTATATCTTTAAATGCACCATATATAGCATCATATTGAAGCTTATCAAGGTTCTCTATAGCATCCTGCATAGTATTCAGCTGCATTCCTTCTAAGCTCTCAAGAAGTCGTTTATTAATCCTCGCCTCTAAAGAAAAAGCATCCTGAATATTATTAAGATGGTCAAG
>JAHENH010000005.1 GCA_018609935.1 Halobacteriales archaeon
CTAACTGTACGTGGAAGTGGGTCTAGACATTTGTTTTTAAATTCTTCAAAATCATCTATTATAGATTTATATCGTCTGAATTCTTCCATAAAAATATATAAAATATAGAAAAAAAGAAGATACTAGCTACTTGAAAATGTACCTGTTTCTCCTTTAATTCCAAATCCTTTAGCTAGATCTCGTACTTTCTTCAGCAGTCCTTCTTTACCTTCTCTTTCTAATAGAGAATGGTCTAATACCTCATATATATCTTTTACAGGAATTATTTCAATTTTATCTTTGTATTCATCCTCTATCATGACATCATCTAAGTTTGATTCAGGTATTATTACTTTGTCTATACCTGCTTTAGCTGCTGCCTCTATTTTATGTGTTACACCTCCTACAGGCAATACATCTCCTCTAACTGTAAGGGATCCAGTCATTGCCACACTTTGGTCTACTGCCACTCCCTCTAAAGCACTTATGACAGCTGTAGCTATAGTTATACTAGCAGAGTCTCCTTCCACACCTTCATAGCTTTGAAGAAATTGTATATGAACATCCATTTCACTTACTTCTTTACCTGTTAATTTCTTGATTATTGCTGAAACATTTTGTACAGATTCTTGTGCGATCTCTTGGAGTTTACCAGTAGCAATGACTTCCCCCTTTCCATCTGTAACTTCGGCTGCTATTGGTTTTACAATCCCAGAATCTTCTCCTAAAACAGCTAATCCGTTAACTCTACCTACTACACCACCCTCTGTCACGGTTACATCATAATCCTTTTTTCTTTGTATCATTTCATCACTAACTTGCTGTTCTATAGAACGTGCTTGTTTCTTTGCGTCTAATACATGATTTTTTGCCACCATATTTGCCCCTTCTTTTTTAGCTATATCCCCTGCTACTCTTATTAGCCCACCAAGATCTCTGAATCTTAGTGATATATGTCCCTTTCTATTAGCCTTTCTCTGTGCTTCTCTTACTATTTCTTCTACAGCTTCTCTTTCAAAATGAGGTATTCCACCGTCTTTTTCAACTTCTTGAGCTACAAATCTAGCATATTTTCTTCTTATCTCTAGGGTTTCTTCAATTGTATCTTCCATGTGGACTTCATATCCATATCCTTTTATTCTATCACGTAGTGCTGGATGCATATTTTCAACAGCATCAAGGTTACCTGCAGCGACCATTATAAAGTCACAAGGTACAGATTCTGTTTGTACCATAGCACCAGAAGAACGTTCTGACTGTCCAGTTATTGAAAACTCACCTTCTTGTATCGCAGTCATGAGGTTTTGCTGTTGTCTTATATCTAATGTGTTTATTTCATCAATAAATAGAACTCCTTTATTAGACTCATGTATTGCACCTGCTTCAACTCTTTCATGTGCGGGTGTTTCAAGCCCACCACTCTGAAATGGATCATGTCTTACATCTCCTAGTAGAGCACCTGCGTGAGCACCTGTAGCATCTCTAAAAGGTGCTGTTTCCTTATCTCCGTTATCAACTAATAGATTAGGTTTATCTACCTCATCTTCTCTCTGTATATATCTAAAAGCTAGAAAGATAATACCCGCAGCTAGAATTCCAAGGAGAAAACGGCCAACAATGAATGCGTAACCAGCCACCCCTAAGATAATTATCCACATTAGAACAGTTCTCATCTGATCTCTTTTTTGAGCTTCTTCCTTGTGAGCATCAACTATCTCTTTACCTTTACCAGCTGGAACTGTTCTTATCTTTGGTTCATTTTTATCATCAGGATTATGATAAACTAATATATCTTGTAGTTCTTCTTTTGGGAGGAGTTTTGCCATGGCCTTAGAAAGCATGCTTTTACCCGTTCCTGGGGGGCCTATCATCATTACATGACGTTTTTGTTTAGCAGCTTTCCTTACAATTTCTACTGCTTCATCTTGTCCAATAACTTGATCAATGAGGCTATCAGGAACATCTATCTCCTCTGTGTTTTCTATGTCAAGTCCACCCAAAAGATCTCCTTTACCCTCTTTGCTCATTCACATAACATAGGCTCGATATCTTAAAAAATCCGTCGGTATTATTGGTATTGACTCCTTTATTGGTTGTATGCGTTGCCTCTTTATTGGTAGATTTCAACCTTTTCATTTGGGTCATAGGAAAATAGTAGATGATATATTGGACGGGAAAGAAAAAAATAAGATTATAATAGCTATTGGTAGCGCACAGAAATCACATACAGTAGAGAACCCATTTACAGCAGGTGAAAGAATAGAGATTATAAAAAAAACACTTTCAGACATACAAAACACTATTTATGTGGTGCCTATACCTGATGTAGAACGTAATTCAATATGGGTTTCACATATAGAATCGCTATGTCCAAAATTTGATAAAGTCTATTCAAATAATCCCCTAGTTAAACAACTCTTTAAAGAAAGTAGAAAAAAAATCAAATCATTTCCACTATATGAAAGAGACAAATACCAAGGAACTAAGATACGTAAAAGAATCCTAAAAAACCAAAAATGGAAACACTTAGTACCAGACAAAACAGCAGAAATAATAGAACAAATAGATGGAGTAGATAGGCTAAAAAACATAAAAAAAGAAGACACTTAAATAAAAATCAAACTAAAAATATTCACTATACAACATCATTATAATATCTACAAAACATATACAATATATAAGAATAAGAAATGTTAGATGATCTTGGATCCTCTATTAGAGGTGCATTAAAAAAAATAACAGGAAGAATTAGTGAAGAAGAAATCGAAGTAGTAGTAAAAGAAGTACAACGAGCTCTTCTAGAAGCCGACGTAGAAGTAACATTAGTTAAACAAGTAAGTAAATCAGTCAAGGAACGTTCTCTGAAAGAAGAAAGAGAAGGTGAAAATCCTCGTGAAAGAGTTCTAAGGGTTGTATATGAAGAACTTGTAGACCTATTAGGAAAAGAGCCTACTGAGATAGAACTAGAAAGACAAGTTATTCTTCTATCTGGACTTCAGGGATCCGGCAAAACAACTACTGCAGCAAAGCTTGCTAGTTGGTTTTCGAGAAAAGGCATAGAAAGTGCTATAGTACAGACTGACACCCATAGGCCTGGTGCATATGAACAAGCAAAAGAACTGGCAGAAAAAGCTGGTGTAGAGTTTTATGGTGAAAGGGATAGTAATCCAGAAGAAATAGCTAAGAATGGGGTTGAAAAATTCCAAGATGAAAGAGCCGTAATAGTGGATACTGCCGGAAGGCATTCACTCGAAGAAGAAATGATAGATGAGATAGAAGTGATAGAAAAAGCTATAAACCCTGATATTAACTTTTTAGTTCTTGATGCATCTCTTGGTCAAGGAGCCAAGAAACAAGCGCAAACATTCAATGAATCTATAGGTGTAGATGGAGTCATCATAACAAAACTTGATGGTACAGCTAA
>JAHENH010000006.1 GCA_018609935.1 Halobacteriales archaeon
ATAATATAGCAAAGAAAGAAAAACATAGAGTTAATGGAGATACAAAAGAGGTCGTTGTACATCGAAAGGGAGCTACACGTGCATTTCCACCTGGTAAAGAAGAAGTTCCAGAGGTCTATAGAAATATAGGACAGCCAGTATTGATACCTGGAAGTATGGGTACCTATTCATATATTCTACGTGGAGATAGTCCGTCTATGGAGGTAAGCTTCGGTTCTACAGCACATGGGGCTGGAAGGTTGATGTCTAGAACCCAAGCTAAAAACAAATACTGGGGTGGTGATGTACAAGATGATCTAGAAAAAGAAGGAATATATGTTAAGGCTGAATCCGGAGCTACTATAGCAGAAGAGGCTCCAGGTGTCTACAAAGATGTAGATGAAGTAATACGGGTAAGTGATGAACTTGGAATAGGTATGAAAGTAGCTAGAATGCGCCCTATTGCAAACATAAAAGGATAAATGAACTAATTAATCCCAGAAACCTCAAGATCTGGGTATTCTAGTTTAGTTTTCTGTAGAATACATAATACTAATTATTTTTTTGGTTTTTTAACCCTCCTTCGACCTTAAGCACGTCAAGTTCATCGACCTCAGCTTTAACCCCTATTAGACTGGAGAGATTAGGTTTTGTCCTATTGTTATCTCCTGAAATAAGTTCTTTTACATATAATCCTGCCTCTCCCTTTATCTCTATTTTCCATTTTTTGTTGTTTTCTTGTTTACCTTCAATTTTATATACTTCCCTTTCTCTGGTTTTATCTGAACGTCTATGCGCTACTCGCTGTGGTGTTCTTTGTTGTATCTTTCCTTTTATTTTTTGTATAGCATTTTTTACTTTGTTTTTCTCAACGGACTCTTGAAATATTACTATAGCTCTATATAACTTGGATGCTCTGAGGTTTTTTATTTTCTCCACTTCTTCTCTATCTGCAAACCTTAGACCTTCTACTTCAACTTTTTCTCCAGATTGATTGTTTATTTTCCTTTCTATTTTTTTAAGGTCTAATGTTCTTTTTTCAGGGTTTTTAACTTCAATAATAAATGGTCGCCCGTTACCTAACATTAATGCGTCTACGTCTTCTCTACCCGCTCCATGGAATTTTACTTCTTTTCCTAATGTAACAGAAATAATTGGTGGACTTATTGTTTCTTCTACACTTTCTTCATACATCTTACCTGTTCCACCACATCTACTGCATCCTTTTCCATCACACTCTCTACATGGCCATTTTGTTTGGGGGATGCCTCTTTTTAATTTTCTATATCTCCCATAAATATAGATGGGAGATACTTGCACCTCTATATCGTTATCTTGTATGTTTGTTATTATTACTATATCAGGATTGTCAAATTCTACATTTTGATCTATATTTTTTTCTATTTTTTTTCCTAGCTCTCTGTTAAATTCTCTACTAAACTTTTCAGATGTGTCTTTTATATTATTCGGTTTTTTCTGTTTTAATAATTCCTCGTTTTCTTCTATTAGTGGAGGTGTTTTGTTCCCTACTAAAAAACTTTTAAATTCATATTTTTTTACCGAATCTATTGCTTTTTCCTTCCAAAAATCTAGGTCTTCAAATATTTCTCCACATATCCAGCAATTATTATATTCTTTAAAGTCTATATCTTCTTGCATAGCTAAACATATCCGCAGTGACCTTCCTCTTTCTTTATTTGTTAGACCTGTTGAACGTAGTCCAAACTGTCTTCCTAGACAATGATCACATATTTCTTCTATACCACCCATTCCAAGGTCTTCACTTATATCTACAATATTTTTTGTTTCTTTTAGAATTCTCAAAGATAAAAAATGATATATTATTATTTTTTCTTAGGGTTACCAACGACTAAGTCGACATCTCCAGTACCCATCTTTATAGGTTGTCCAACTATAACATTTTCTGCTACTCCTTGTACCTCGTCTCTTTCGCCGTGTATAGCTGCAGTTAGAAGATGGTCTACTGTAACTTCAAATGCTGCTCTTGCTAGAGGACTTTGTTTGGATCCAGATATTCCATGTCTACCTATACTTTCTATTTCTCCTTCATTTGTCATCATATCTGATACTAACATAACATGTCTGATATCAACTTCAAGTCCCTGTTCTTGTAGAGTTTCTTTCATTTCTCTTATCAGTGAATTCCTAGCTGCTTCTATACCAAGTACTTCTTCTATTTCATGTATATTGTTTGTGTAAGTCCTACTCATATCAACTCCTTCTATTTTTTCGTCTTCGTCTTCTGAGCTTACTTTTTCAGCTAATTCTTTAAATTCACTTCCTTCTGTATATAAAACAAATTCTTCTCTTTTTGCATTATAGAACTCATAGTTTTCGTTTTCATCTATTTTTTCTTTTGAATCCCATTCTTCGAGAGTTTCTTTTTCTATTACAGTTGCTTTTATTGCTGGATTTGAAGGTATAGCTGTAAGTTGCATGTCGTCTTCTGTTTCCTGTTTTTTAACTGCTAGGTTTTTTTCAATTTCTTCTTTTCTAGTTACAATTCTTTCTATACCTTCTATTCCTTCTACAACTACTTCTCGTATTGTTTCATAGAGCTTTAACAGTAATCTGTAATATCTGCTTTTCTCATCAGGTATAATTCTTATATTTCCTTCGTCTGTAATCTTGATTTCTATTTTTAATACTTCTTCTCCACCAACATTGATTACTGCAGCATCTTCAAGTTCTTTAGTACTTACTCTACCTCCTTTTATATCTCCCTTTTCTTCAAGTTCTTTAGCTACATCTCTTCCAGGGCTTCTTACCTCTTTTCTTATTCTTTCTTTGATCTGTTGTGGCTGTATATTTCTTTCAGCCATTCTGTTTTCATCTACGTTTATACGGATCTCCATACCTGTAATATCTGTCTCTATGTCTCCTATTGTTCGGACCCGTGTTTCCTCTATCTGGTATACGACATTGCTTGCTTTTTCCCTATCTGTGGCCCACTCTTCTTTTAGATAGACGGTCATAACTGGAGTGTCTGGTTCTTTTCTTGCATCAACTATTTCTATAAGTCTTGGAAGACCCTGTGTTACATCTATTTCAGCTACACCTGCATAATGGAAAGTATTCATTGTCATTTGGGTACCAGGCTCTCCTATAGATTGGGCGCTCACTGTACCTACGGGTTCTAATGGCTCTATTCTAGTTTTTTGGTATCGTTTTTCTACTTCTTCTAAAACTGAATCAACCTCTATATCTTCTTCTTTTGCTGCCTTCCTAGCCTTTTTTTCTAGACTTTCTGGTATATCTAATTCTGACGTAGTTTTTTGTTTTTCAGACATTATCTTTGTTGCTCTAAAGCATATTCTATTATTGATTCTTCTGTTTCAGTACCACCTAGCTTCATTGGGTCTGCGCCATCCTCGCCATAATCGAACTGTACTACTTTTCCAGTAGTTGTACGGACGGTTCTATCGTATTCTGCGGAAAGTTCTTGTAGAGCATTAATAAGCCTTCTTTGTAGATAACCGGATTTAGATGTACGTACAGCAGTATCAACTAGCCCTTCTCTACCTCCCATTGCATGGAAGAAAAATTCAGTTGGATCTAGTCCTTCTTTGTATGAGTTTTCTACAAAACCATGGGCTTCTGCTCCTCTATCCCCTCTTTTAAAGTGGGATAGTGTACGTCCATCATATCCTCTACTTATTCTTTCCCCTCTAATAGCTTGTTGTCCTACACACCCTGTCATTTGTGTTAGATTCAGCATAGAACCTCTTGCTCCTGAAACAGCCATTATGACTCCTGGATTATCATCTTCTAAGTATTCTTCTGCTATTTCACCTGCTGAGTCCCTAGCTTTACCGAGTTCTTGCATTATCTTGAGCTCTAAAGTTTCTTCTACTGTCCGTCCTGGTAGAGATTCTAGTTCACCATCTTCATATCTTTGTATAAGCCTTTGAACTTCTTCTCTTGCATTATTTACTTCTTTCTGCATTTCTTTTCTTGCTTGTTTTGGAAGGTCCTCATCGTCTATTCCAAAGGAGAAGCCAAAATGCATTATAGATTTAACTGCAAGAGCGGCTAGGTCGTCTATGAATCTTTTCGCTTCACTTTCACTATATGTCTTTGTTATCTTATTTATGATCTCCCCTACGAAAGCACCAACAGCTGCTTCATCTATTATACCGTCGGTCATTTCCCCATCTTCAATTTTGACTGTTTCACCTGTAGATGACTCAAATTTTAGGGTTACGTCTGGTAATATAGATGAGAATAATTCTCTACCTGTCCATACTTCTTCTCCTTCCTCTCTATCTGGTATATCTACACTAGTTTCACTGAGTAGTTCTGATGCTCTTCCTTTATCAAATTTTGTTCCATCTCGTGTTAAGAGGTAAAGACCTGATATATGATCTTGGATTCCTCCCATTATAGGACCTCCAAACCTTGGTGATAGAATATGCTCTTGTACTCTCATTAAAACTCGTGCTTCTGCTCGTGCTTCTTCACCTTGAAGAACATGCATGTTCATTTCGTCTCCGTCAAAGTCAGCATTGTATGGTGGACAAACTGTTGTGTTAAGTCTGAATGTTCTTCCTGGCATAACAACTACTTCATGTGCCATCATTGACATACGGTGAAGTGAAGGTTGTCTGTTAAAAAGTACTATATCTCCATTTTTAAGGTGTCTTTCAACTTCCCATCCTAGACCTTTAGGTTTACCTTCGCTGTCTGTTTCTTCTATTTCCTCTGATTCTAACATTTCTTCTGCTAGATCTTCACTGTTTTCTTCTCCTATCTTAACTCTTCTTCCTTTATCTTTGGTGATATAGTTAGCTCCTGGATGGTTTTCTGGACCTCTACGTACACATTCTGATAACTCTTTTATATTTTCTCTGGTGACTTTTACTTTCTGTGTTGTTTCTTTCGCTATACGTTCAGGTACTCCTATCTCATTTAATGAAATATTAGGGTCTGGAGATATAACAGATCTAGAGGAGAAATTAACTCTTTTACCTGATAGCGATCCTCTGAAACGTCCATCTTTACCTTTTAGACGTTGAGATAAAGTTTTTAATGGCCTTCCTGATCTATGATTTGCTGGAGGTGCGCCACTTACTTCATTGTCCATAAATGTTGTAACATGGTATTGTAGTAGCTCCCATAAATCCTCCATTATAAGTTGTGGTGATCCTGCTTCTTTGTTTTCAACAAAACGTTGGTTTATACGTATAACATCAACTAATTTATGAGTAAGATCATCTTCACTTCTTTGTCCATTATCTAAAGTTATTGAAGGACGCATAGTAACAGGTGGAACTGGAAGTACGGTTAGAACAGCCCATTCCGGTCTTGAGTTTTCATTTATACCTATAGATTTTAAATCCTCGTTGGGTATTATTTCAAGTCTGTCTCTAACATCACTTGGAGTCATCTTTTCACCATCTGAATAAAATGTTGTAGGTTTTTCATGGTCTATATCGTCTTGAGGGAAGGCACAAGCTGTACAGTTATCTTGTTTGGAAGCTTTTCTTAAAGCATCTTTAGTTACTTCATCTAGATCTCCGCCAAGACTTTCCGTTCTATCTAAACTATTTTTAAAGTTTTGTTTAACCCCTTGTATCTCCGTTCTTGATTTCTGTATATGTTCTTTGATATCATCTACTATTTCTTCTTTCTCTATATCTTCTAAACTATCTTCAAATCTATCAAGCCTGTCTAAAACTTTATTTCTTTCCTTTATAGTACGTTCGTAACATCTTTTCCCTTCCTCTAGAGTTAATTCCTTTTCATCTTCAGCTATATCACGTATAGTCTGAATTGTTACTGTATCAACATCTAAATCTTGTGCCTGTTTAGAAACTTCTCTAAGTTTTTCTAGTAATGCTTCTATCTTTTCTTCATCTCTTTCTTGTTCTTCTTCATTTTCAGGTTC
>JAHENH010000007.1 GCA_018609935.1 Halobacteriales archaeon
CTGCTTCCTCATGTCTTCCAAGTCCTTCTAGGGCTTTGATTTTTTCTTCTGTAGCTTCTCTAAAACCGAGTGATATAGCATTTTCAGCACATCTTAGGGCGTCTTCATGTCTTCCTCTTTCATTTAGGAAAAAGGATCTGTTAAACCATGCTTCAGGTATTCTTTCATCTTTTTCTAATGCTTTTTCAACTTTTTTAAGGGGATCACCCACTCCTTTTTTGTATTCAGCATAAGCGAGATTCACATATGCTTTAGCTGTCTGTTCATCTGATTCATCTATAGATAGGGCTTCTCTATATGCATCTCTAGCTTTTTGATGTTCTCCATTTTCGGAGTGTGCATGTCCCTTATTAATCCATGATTCTTGGTTTTCTGAATCAATATGTAGGATACGTTCAAATGTCTCAATAGCTTGATCGAATCTATTTATCGATATATATTCAATACCTATATCTAGAAGTTTTTCTAGATCAACATCATCAGGATCTATACTTTTACCTTTAACATATTCATCTAGATACCGAGAATCAGCTACATTCTTTGTATCTTCATCTAGAAACTCTTCAGGTATCTTAAATCGTTCATCGTAGACTCCATCAAAACCTTCCGTCATAAAAAATATTGGATGTGATTGTCTATAAATCTTTCAGTTAGAAAAAATATAGATATAATAAATCAACTAGCTACATCCATCTGAAAAAAATAATTTTTTAACAAAAAAACGTATATCCCCCGATAAGGGTTCTTGGCTTAGTTTTAAGTTCTGAGCTTTTCTTCTTTTTGTGTTTTTTCTATGGTTTCTTGTTCTAGAGATGTTGCGACTGCAGCAGGCTTGTAGATTTTTTCACCTATATCTATTGAGGATTCCACATATCTCTGTACTACCCTCCTTTCTTTTGGTATTTTTCCATATATTATTTCTTCTTCTACTAGGTCATAAATAGGTATAGATGGATTTAGTAGAGTGTTTTCTGCAACTACTGAGTCCTTCCCTATTATAAATCCGCTTGTTACTCTACACCCTGCACCTAGACTAGCTCCATCTTCTATTATTACTGGAGAGTTTTCTACGGGTTCTAGGACCCCTCCTATTAGTGTATTAGCACCTATTTTAACTTTTTCTCCTATCTGTGCACAAGATCCTACTACAACACATGAGTCAACTAATGTTTCATCGTCAATATATGATCCTACATTGATGAAGGTTGGTGGCATAAGAATACATGAGCTACCTATATAGCATCCTTCTCTAATAAAACTTCCTGGCACATTTCTTGTTCCTTTTTCATGTATATCATCAGTATCTCTCAGATCAAATTTATCATAATAATCTATTCCACCATATACAAAATTTCTTGAGTTTCGCTGTGAAAAACATAGCAAAATACCTTTTTTAACCCATGAATTTGTCTTCCATTCACTATCTGTTTTTTCAGCTGCTCTTATATCTCCTTTATCTAGAGACCTAAGAAAATCCTCAAGTAAGGATTTATCTGCATTTTCTTCTTCCCATGCTTTTTCAATTTCTTCTTCTAGCATGGAAGAAAATAATAGCCACTAAATAAAAATATCTAATAATTTATTTATTATTCAAATAGAGATAAAACTCAACTTAAAGAGGAAGATGTAGAGACGTATTAAGATATTATGTCAGGGAATAAAGAGATGGTTTTTTGTTAGGGTGTTTGTTTTATCCTCCACTTACTGCGGGTAGTATTGATATTTCGTCTTTTTGGTCTAGATTTGTGTTTAGTCCGTCTAGGTGTCTTATATCTTCTCCGTTTACATATAAGTTTACGAAGCGTTTCGGTTCTCCATCTTTTAGGAGTCTGTCCTGGAATTCTTCTCCGTAGTTTTCTGCTAGGATATCTATAGCTTCTTTTACAGTATTTGCTTCTATATCTGCTTTTTCTTCTCCCGTTACGTTTTGAAGTGCACTTGAAAATCTTATTTCTACCATTTTATGCTACCTTTTTTAGTATTTTTAGATTGTTTTCTACGGTTTTAGCTGTTTTTAATTCTCCATCTAATGTCTTTTTAGCTTTTAGGCCGTTTCCGGTTATGTTTAATACTACTGTTTCGTCTTTTTGTATTGTTCCTTCTTCAACCAGCTGTTTCAGTCCTGCTACTGATGTACCTCCTGCCGGTTCTGTAAATATTCCTTCCGTCCTAGCTAGGAGTTTTATTCCTTCTATTATTTTTTTATCTCTTGGATTTGCTGCATTTCCTCCACTTTTTTGTATTATTTCTTTTGCATAGAGTCCATCTGCTGGATCCCCTATGGCTAAGGAATGTGCTATTGTTTTAGGGTTTTTTACTGGTTTTATGTCTGTGTTTTCTCTTACTGCTCTTACTATTGGGAAGTCTCTTGGTTGAGCTCCACTAATTTTTATGTCTCCGTCATCTATGAGTCCTGTTTTTTCTAGATTTTGGTATCCGTTCCATACTGAGACTAGGGATGCTCCAGCAGCCATTGGATGGACTACATGGTCTGGAGATTGCCATCCAAGTTGTTCTGCTGTTTCATATGCCATGGTACAAGATCCTTCTGTATAGTAGGGTCTAAGGTTTATGTTTACGAACCCCCAACCTCTTTCTTGTGCCAGTTCTGTTGCTAGTCTGTTTACTTCATCATATGTTCCGTCTATTCTAACTACTTCTGGGTCATATGCTAGTGTTTGTGTTATTTTTTCTTCTTCTATTGAATCGGGTATTAAAATATATGCTGGTAGTCCTGCTTTTGCTGCGTGTGCTGCAACACTGGATGCTAGATTTCCTGTGGATGCACATCCTACTGCTTCTAAATCAAATTCTAGAGCTTTTGATACTGCTACTGCTGTTACTCTGTCCTTAAAGGAAAAACTAGGATTTACTGAATCATTTAATATATAGAGTTCGTCTATTCCTAATTTTTCTGCTAGGTTGTCTGCTTTATGTAGGGGGTTAAATCCTGTACCTAGGTCTACAAGTGATCTGTCTTGGTTTACAGGTAGTAATTTTTTGTATCTCCATATTGATCTGGGTCCTTTTTCTATTTCTTCTTTTTTTATTTCTTCGTAGTTGTATGATATTTCTAGAGGTCCAAAGCATTTTTCGCATGTGTTTTTTACTTTGGTTTCGTATAGTTCTCCGCATTCTTTACATCTTAGTCCTTCTACTCTCATAATTAAACCTGGTGATGTGTTTATATAATATTTATGGTTCAAATTATTACTTTTAGTAATAAAAATAAGAATAGGTTTATCGGAAAAGCAAACAAAAAACAGATATGAAACCAGAAAGATGCGTCTCCACCGGAGAAAAAGTAGTAGGACGAGGGTTCACACAATTCTCATGCCCGAACTGTGGAGAAAAAATAGTACGATCCGAAAAATCAAGAAGACAAGGAACACTATATAAATGCCCTGACTGCAGATTCATAGGACCATGAGCGAAGTAGTAGCACAAATAAAAGTAATGCCAAAAGACGCAGACATAAAAATAAGCGAACAAGAATTCGAAAAAGTCCTACCAGAACAAACAGAAATACTAGGAATACAAAAAGAAGAAGTAGCATTCGGACTAGAAGCCACACTACTAAAAGTAGTAGTACCAGACAAAGAAGGTGGAACAACCAAAATAGAAGAAGCATTCAAACAAATACAAGGAGTAGGAGAAGTAGAAGTAAAAGGAGTATCACGAGTATAGACACGTGAACTACCACGACCTAAACCTGGTTTAGGATGTAGCTTCCCCTTTCGGCCACGGAACTTGCATTGCAGAAGTCCTCATGTCAGAGGGCTTAACTTCGGACAGTCCCCGCCCTACAGATATATCCGTGTCGTTGTCCAATTGAGCCTACTATGCTTCTATTTGGACAACAAATACAGGTTGCTATAACTTATATGTATTATGGTCTGTAAGAAGAGTCCATGCAGTCTCCCACCTAACAAATGGTTAGGGAAGGAGTCTTATTGCTTCCCTTACAAACCAACAAATAGATAAAAAATACTATTTTAGTTTTCCTAGAGAACCTCTTTAACTCAACAAAATATTTCCAACTGTTTTCTCAATTAAACCCCTCTGAAAAATATAAATATAAAATATATTTATTTTTAGAGGGTGGACTATACTATTTTTTTTGCTATATTCTGTATTTCTTGTTTTTTTGCGTTTTCTCCTATTTTCAGACGTAGCCTTGGTCGTCCTATATCTACTGGTACTTCCTCAGTTTTTATTATTCCTTTATCTTCTAGTTCAGCTTTTTTTCTTGAAAATGTTGCTTTTGACGCTACCCCCGTGTCTTCACCCCACTTTGATACATCATATAATAATACTTCATTTTTAGCTGCTGCAAGTAATGCTGCTTTTACACCATCTATACCTGTCTTTAATGCCTCATAGAAATCGTTTTCCATTTTTTCACCTATCTCATTTCTTAATCTTTCTCTGACCTCTGATATTGGAGGAGTTCTTATATTATATGATTTTCCTTGACCCCATAGAGTATCAAATAAGTCTAAAGATTTTTCATGTAGATCTGAATCAGTCGAAGTAAGTGTCCCAAGAGCCCCTTTTAATTCCACAAACCCTACTGTTTTATCTTCTACTATTGCAAGAGATCTTCTCTCAGCTGAATCAACTGATAAAAAATCTAGTTTTTCTTTTTGTTGAAGCTGTTTTGCAGCACTTGCTACAATAAATTCTTCCATTGCCTCCCTCAAAGCGTCTTTGCCTGCTATAATCTTTAACTCCCACTCACTATTTTGGTCACCGTTTCTCCAGAGCTTTTTTATAAAACTTTTCAGAACCTCTGATGGTGGCTGTAAGAGATTTACTTCACCCTCTGCAACCACCTCATCCATATTTTTTTCATCTCCAATTATCTCCATAAAATAATATACCTAAGATATATATTTAACTTTTTGGAAGAACTTAATTTTATAATATTAAACAATGTATCTATCATCCACACATACAAAACCATCATTTCTCAACTATAACTAAATATATAAAACAATAATCTATACTAAAAACAAACAGACCTCAGTTTCTATTTATTTTTATTTGAAGAAATCTTCGATAATAGATGTTTAAGATGTATTTCATTTTCTATACCTTCAGTTATCTCTTCTTCTATCTCCGATGCTAACTCTACAGAACTGGGTGACCTATAACTAGATATATAGTCTAATATTTCTATAGGGTTTTGATGTTGTTCAAGAATTTCTATAGATTCATTTAATTTTCCGTCCTCTGCTAGTTCTACTATATCTTTTGTTTCTTCTTGATCTATATCTTGTACTATCTCAAACACTTGTTGTTCCATTATTTTTCCCTGTGTGGATACAGCCTGTAATAAATAGATAGATTCTCTTAGATTAGAACTAGCTTCATATATATATTCAAGACCTTCTTGAGTATATTCCAAGTTTTCTTTTTTCGATATATCTTCAAGTATATTGATTGTTTCTTCCTTTGTAGGATTTTTAAATCTAACAGGAAAAAACCTAGAACGTATCGCTGGAATAAAAACTGAAAGAGACCTAGTAGTCACAATAAACTGAACATCTCTTTTCTCAACTATCCTCCTTAACGCTTCTTGGAAGTCTCTACGGATACTTTCTGCATTATCTACTAAAACAATCTTTTTATTTATACCTACAGCAGATTCTTTTAATGCATTTATCATAGTATCTCTTTTATTTCCACCTACAAACCTAGAGTATCTAGGATCGTTAGACAATTCCTTATTTGTAGAGGAAAATATATCTCTAATATTTACGACAGAAACATCCGCACCACCCTCTGAAGCAAGAGCCATAACAACACTACTTTTACCAGATCCCCTCGGACCGTAAAAGATAGAATTCAAACGTTCATCTCTAACAGTCTGAACTAGTTCCTTTGTATCACTATGTAGTATATCATCAGTAGACCTGGGAGCATACTTCCTAGTCCACAACATAACATATATAATAGAGAAACAACAAAAACACTACCCAATCCTATTTTACTCAAACAAAACAGAGAGAGAACACAATAATTTCAGATTTCAAGGTCTTTTATAGAAAAATTTCTCTGCATTCC
>JAHENH010000008.1 GCA_018609935.1 Halobacteriales archaeon
TGAACTCCCTTCTTTTTTTTCTGGACAAACAGTATCTACATTATGTCCCACCATCTGTAGCGCCTGAAACGGAACCATAGCTTCATAGTCCTCAACATAATCTCCTACAATCATTAAAATATTTCTCTCAGACATATTACTAATTAACTAGATAATCCATACTTTTATATATATCGTAAAAATACAAAGTTCCCCTACATTATCTACTAAAAACCTATATAAGATTAAAACTTAAACTCTAAAAAGAATTAATTTTAGATATAATAATAGAAAATCCTTATATATCTATAATATAGTATAGTTCTATTTTATACCTGGATTAGTTATTGCACCCAACTCCGCTGAACTAAAACTTTCACCATAACGCGCTAACACACCAGAACTATAATTTGGTTGAGGTTTTTCCCATTTTTCAAGTCTAGATTCTATCTCCTTATCTAACAGGTCTACTTCAAGCTTTCTTTCAGGAACATCGATAAGTAATTCATCACCATCTCTAACTGCAGCTAGTGGACCACCCATATATGCTTCGGGAGCTACATGTCCAACCATTATTCCCCTTGTTCCACCTGAAAATCTACCATCAGTTATTAATGCTACTTCCTCTTCATCATATTGACCAACAACAGCAGCAGTAACACCTAACATTTCCCTCATCCCAGGACCTCCCTGAGGACCTTCATACCTTATTACTATAACGTCACCAGGCTCAATTTCCCCTTGTTGTATAGCATCCATAGCCTGCTCTTCAAAATCGAAAACTTTTGCTGTACCCTCAAAAACAGGATCTTTATCAGTAGTAACTTTTAATACAGCACCTCCAGGAGCTATATTACCCTTTAATATTTTGGTAGTTCCCTTTTTATGTATTGGATTATCGAAAGAACGTACAACTTCACCATCAGGCTCAGAATCTATTTTTTCAAGGCCTTCCTCTAAAGTTTCCCCTGTAACAGTTAAAGCTTCTCCATTTAATAGGCCACCATTCCACAGTTCCTTTAAAACAACTGGAATACCACCAATTTTATCGAGATTAGACATTACATAGTTACCTCCAGGACGTAGATTACACAAGTGAGGAGTATTACTTGAAATTCTATCAAAATCTTCTATATCAAGATCTACGCCAACTTCAGAAGCTAAAGCAAGTAAATGTAATACAGCATTTGTTGATCCCCCTATAGCTGATTGTAACGTAATTGCGTTCTCAAAAGCAGGTTTAGTTAAAATATCACTAGGGCAAATGTCCTGTTCTATGGTTTGTAAAACAAGCTCTCCAGATCTTTTAGCTACCTCCGATCTCTCTTTACTTTCAGCTGGAGGGGAAGCTGAACCTAAAGGTGCTATACCTAATGCCTCAGTTATTGAAGCCATAGTATTAGCAGTATACATTCCAGCACAGGATCCAGGACCAGGGCAAGCAACCTGTTCAAGTTCATGTAGTTCAGATTCACTTACTTCTCCTCTAGCATATTTTCCAACATACTCAAAAGCATCTTGTATAGTTACATCTTCACCTCTATATGTTCCAGGTAAAATAGTTCCACCATATAAAAATACTGTAGGGATGTCCATACGTGCTGCACCCATAAGCATTCCAGGAAGATTCTTATCACATCCAGCTACAGTAACTAATCCATCAAAATATTCTGCAAAAGAAACTAATTCTACACAGTCAGCTATAACTTCCCTAGATATCAAAGAAGCTTTCATCCCTTCAGTACCCATTGAAATTGCATCACTTACAGTTGGAGTTCCAAATTCTATAGGGGAACCTTTAGAGGTTTCCACTCCGTGGGATGCAGCTTCAGATATTTCATCTAAATGAACATTACAAGGAGTAACATCAGCTGCAGGATTAGGTATCCCAATCAAAGGTTGTTCCAGTTCCTCATCATCGTATCCCATTGCATGGAACATAGCACGATGAGGGGTTCTCTCAGGTCCTTCCAATATTTTTTTACTTCTTAGTCCCATATCTCGGAATTCCAATCCAAACAATATAAACCCTCTAGTATTTATCTCTAATTACATAAATATAAACAGAATTTTATTTAGAAAATTCTATTCCAATACTTATTATAAAAATAATTAATACAACTATAAGATAATATCTAATAAGATAATATCTATTTTATTTCGTTTTTAATTTTTTTAACATAGTCTTTGCGAACATCTCCTTTAGCATAGAAATTTTTTATATTAAAATTTCCTTTATTGAATTTCTCAGTCAGATCAACTATATAATTAATAGCGTCGCTGTATTCTTTAAATTCCTGCCTTAGATGTCTAGCCTCAACATCAGCTTCTATATAAAATGATACTTTCCATCCACCTCGCTCAGATCTTCCAGCAGAAACAGTAGGAAGACATACAGGAGGGAATTCTCCACCATTAAAAATATCTGGTTTATAGCAGATTACTAAACCATTCTCCTCAGACCAAACTTCCCATCCATCAGGAAGATTATCAGAATAGAAATTCGTTGAATCACTCATTAACTACTAGAAAGATGGAAAATACAAAAATACTAACGTATAATTTTAAATGATCGTATTTTATTTTTAAATAAGGTATTGACTCATTTTATTAATTAATGGACGTATGTAATTATTTTGAGGTTAAAGTAAACTTGGTATTATGGATTATAAAAATCTAAAAAGATACATTATGATAGAATTATTAAGTTTATAATATACCTATTTTTGTCATTTTCTCTGGGTCTAATACTTCATCTAGTTTTTCTTCATCCATTACATCTCTTTCAAGTGCAATTTCTTTTATTGTTTTATCTTCTTTTAAGGCATTTTTAGCTATATCAGCTGCTTTATCATAACCAATATGGGGAGCCAATGCAGTAACTATTGAAAGGCTTTCTTCAGCATATTTCTCACATACTTGTTCATTTGCCTCTATTCCAGATATACATAGTTCAGCTAAGGTTTCACTAGAATTTGCTAATAGTTCTATAGACTGTAAAAGATTATGAGCCATAACTGGCTTCATAACATTTAATTCAAAGTTGCCTGCTTGTCCTCCTATGGATATAGCTGTATTATTACCCGTTACTTGAACA
>JAHENH010000009.1 GCA_018609935.1 Halobacteriales archaeon
CGGCCATTGAATTTTCTGGATATATAAATTGTTAAAGAATGGAGGAGGGCTGGCCTCTCCTCATAAAGAGAAGGAGGGGTCAACTTTCATTCAAATAAGATAAACAACTTTAATATATAATGGTATATAGTATAGTTTTGTTTAGAACTATATGTTTATACCTGCAATAGGTCTAAGTCAATGTGTTTCAGAGTCTGACCTCAGGTTTGGTTCACTTTAGTCTCTTTATGATTAGATGCTTGGGGATTATTTTTTTCTTTCCATGTGAATACTCCTTCTTCCTGTACTATTTCATCATCAAAATAGAGAGTTTTATCTTCCATGCTTGTAATCATATCTAAGTGTATAGCACTGTCATTTTTTTCTTGATTTTTTCCAATGCATTCTTCATATGCTTGTCCAATAGCTAAATGTATAGTTTTATTCATTTTTTCATCAAATAACATATTTTTAGTGAATTTATCTATTTGTTCATTGTTTCCAATACCTAGTTCTCCAAGTTTACGAGATCCTTCATCTGTATTTAGTATATTTTCGAGTAATTCATGATTTTTTTCTGCTGAACTTTCTATTATTTCACCATCTTCGAATACCAAACGTACGTTTTCTATCTCTCTACCTTTATGTATTAGTGGCTTATTAAACAAAACTTCTCCCTGTACACTGTCAGGACTAGGTGCTGTAAAAACTTCTCCACTTGGCATGTTGTGTTTACCATCCGAATTTACTGCTTTCATTCCTTTTATACTCATCTCTAGCTTTGTTTTCCCTCCTTCTATTCTTACTTTATTAGTATTTTCAAGTTTTTTCCGTAATATTTCTTGTTTCTCACTTATTTCTTTCCAATTTCTTATTATTGAATTATATACAAAGTCTTTGTATTTAGATAAAGACATACCCGCTAGTTGAGCAGAAGAATTAGTAGGGTGCTGTGTTAATACCCATTTTTTTGAAAGCATTTCATCTCTAATGGACTCCATTGCTTTTTCTCTTTTAGATAATATATTACCCGATATATCACTTATTGACATAAGATTCGGATCAGATTTTATTCTTATAAATGAGTCAGATTTTTTATAAAGTTCAAGTTGATGTTCAGGGGTTTCAAATCCTTTTTGTATATTTGATAAATATGATCTATCTGCTTCGTTTGAAGAATATAAAGTTATAGGTTTAGCTTGTTTCTCTCCTATGATCTCATATAAAGCTAGAATTAAATCATGGGATTCAGGACTACCTACTATAACCACATTGTCTCCTTTTTTTATTTCTGCACTCCAATTAACTAGAATTCTAGCATGCTCCTTTATACGATCATCCATACTTTATAAAAAATATTCTTTCTAGAGAATTAACTTATTTTTTATATTAATATAAATAAATAAATTAATTTAGTATTATATCTCTAATAAAAGATAAATTTAGTTTGTTTTCCCTGTTTGACATCCTCTCCAAGCTGAAGCATGGGGTTTTAATCTCGAAAATTTTGATAGTTTCATATATATGCTTTCTCTCTTTCTTTTCTAAGTGATTTGGTTAACTCTATATCTTTGATTCTTGTTTTTATGTCTATCATGGTTACTTTGTGACGTAGATAAAAATTATAATTAGAAATATAGACGAATTAGTTTATCATTTTTGTTAAAAATATATTTAAAAATTTATTCATATATTTGGAGATTATTAATAAAATTTTAGATAGTAGTATTTAAAGAAATAATCTTTTATGAAAACATTATTTTATCAATCTTTTATCAATACATCTAAAACATCTATTCCTTTACGGTTAATAGCTTTTTTTAGCGTGGAATTTAGTTCATTTAATGAATCTATTAAGTGTCCTCTAGCTCCATTACTTTCAGCGTTTTTTATAAAATCAACTGGAGGATCTATATCCATACCCAAAAAGTCATAATTTTTTTCATCCTCTCCATATAGTCCAACCATATTTTTTTTGAGGGCGTGATAATTACGGTTGTCTGCTATTATAATTGTTAGATCGATATCATATCTTGATGCTGTATAGAGTGAATGAGGATAATAGAGATAGGATCCGTCTCCAATAAAGCCTAATACATTTCTTCTGTTTTCTTTTGTTTTTTCTGCTAGACTTGCACCAATAGATGCTGGGAGTCCATATCCTAGCCCTCCTCCTTTGTTTGAGAGAAGTTGTTTTGGTTTTAGCTTTTTACGGTCAAGTAAAACATATTTTGATGTAACTCCTTCATCTACTATATAAGCTTCTTTTGCAATATCTTTTATACTATCTATTAGTTCTTCTTTTGTGATTACTGAAGATTTTTTGGAGTTTTTTATTTGTGTTTTTGATTTTTTTTGTATTTTTTGTTTTTCAGATTCTATTTTTTTAAGTCTGTTTTCCAATTTTTGTTTTGATATTTTGTCTTTTAGTTTATTTGAGATTTTTTCCATCACATGACTTGGATCCCCAAATATAGCTGCATGTGCTGGTTCGTTTTTACCTATATTCCAGAAGTCATTATTTATATGAATAAATTTAGTTGATTCTTGTATTATATCTTTTTCATGTCTAAATAAAGTTGTATTTGTGGAACACCCTATTAACATTACCGTGTCTGTATTTAAAATAGACCTAACTATTTCTTCATCTGGTGGAATATGTGAAATCCATTGATTGTGGTCTGTAGGGAAGTTAACCTCTGATGTAAGTATCTCCCCATATACTTTGCAACCTAGTGTTTCAGCTAGTTCAACTGCTTTATTTACTGATTCTATACCGGATCTTGCTATCTTATCACCTACAATCATTACTGGAGATTTTGCCTCCACTAATAACTCTGAAGCTATCTTTATTTGATTTGGATCACCGCTACCTGCATTTGGTATTTCTCCAAGTTCACTAGGTTCTTCAGTTGTTTTTTCCATCATGACATCCATTGGAAGAGACATAAAAACAGGCCCCATTGGCGGAGTTAAGGCAGTTCTAACAGCCCTCCTAGTTATATCCGGTAATGTATCTGGATCTAATACTTCGATACTCCACTTTGTAAATTGATCAACCATTTCTAGTAGATTCCCCCTCAAACTAGGTTCCTCATGTCTAAAATCAGTGCTGTGGTTTCCAGCTGTAATTATTAATGGGGAACCAGCAAATTTA
>JAHENH010000010.1 GCA_018609935.1 Halobacteriales archaeon
GACCAATATTTTTTGCAGTATTATAATCACTATGCAATCTATACCCACAATCTATACCCATAAACTTATCGCCACATCTATTACCACCACTTACAGTTTTACATTTACTGTATTTCTTACTAGTTTTTCTAGGATCTACCTGTACTGTATCTACCCTTTTTTCTTTTGATTTATACTCTACAATGTGATAAAACTGTGAAAAAATTCGCTGTTGAAAGTCTTTATCATTAGAGATATTTTCTCTGATACCTTTTAGATCCTCAAATGCGATCACATCAACATCATACTTCTCTGGTTCTTTTAACAAATTATTAGCTATTTTATGCAGGTAAGTGTTTAGACCACTCAGAAGAACACATATCAACCCGTTTTAAGGCTAGATGTGCTGGTCTAGTACCTTTTTTTTGTATTTTACCTCGCCTTTTCTCATATTCATTATGGATATGGTTTATATAATCTATAGATTCTAAAAACAAGCTAGTAGAAGTAACAGCGAAATATCCTTTAACGTTTAGGTCTATACCAAGAACTAGTCTGGTCTTGAACTCTTGACTTTTACCTTTACCTTTATCTTTATATTTTTTGACTTTTACCTTTATTTTTATTTATATTTTTGACTAAAGAGATGTGTAGATAATATTCCCCACGTTTATAGTGGAGTGTAGCTTCTTTTTTGTTCCACCTATCTGACAAATACCGCGTTTGTGGATTATCATTACTATCAAGGTCTATGGAGCTGTGTGCTCCTACGGATCCATGGTTATCTACTGTTTGTATGTTCTAGTTTGTTCCGTCAGAGCTTGCATATTTAAGGCTCTGATTGGTTAAGTGTTCATATGCTATGTGTGGATTGTTGTTTTGGTCTATCTCTAAAGATGTATAAAGTCCGACGGATCCATTATTATCCACTTTTTGGTTAGACTAAGTTTGTCCATCAGAAACTGCATAGGTTAAATTTATCGTTATTTCCACCAATACCTCCTTTACGATAAGATATATGTGGATCGTCGCTACTATCAATCTCTAAACTAGCATGGGATCCTGTCTCACTTCCACCATCAACTATTTGTGTATTCAAGTCTTGACCATCAAAAAATGTATATCTTAAACTAGCCGCTCCAACCGTATTGTTTTTATAGGCAATATGTGGTTGTCTATTACTATCAAGTTCTAAAGAACTAAATAGATCTTCAGCAATCGGTCCAGTCTCTACAGTTTTATTTGTCCACTCACTCTGTCCAAAACTAGGCTGTATATCTATACCTATACTAAGCAAAACCAAAAAACTTACTAGCCCAAATCTGAAAAACAAATTATTTATTTTAAACATTGATTAACAACTCTTGAATATATAATTAAATAATTGTAAAAAATAACATAAAATTTCTGGAAAACCATATAAAAAGATGAATTAAAACTAAAAGCTAAAAACCAAAAATATATAAAACAACTTATATATTCTTATTCATAGGAAGAAATAATATGAAGCTATAGTATCGATATATAATTTGGATATATAATTTGTGAGGGTTTTAAAAATGTTGATTTAGTTGTTTTATTTTTTTAATATTTGAAATATTGATAAATCTTTAATTAATCTGGTTTTTGTGGAGGGTTTCTTAAACTTATCAAGTGTATATATTGGTTATGGGGTCTAGTTTTGATTTGGGTGTGTCTAATATATCAGAGGCTATAAGGGATTGTGGTATATCGGGTGCAGGTGGTGCAGGTTTTCCTACCTATACAAAATGGAAAGATCTAGACAGTATAGATTATTTATTGATGAATCACCAAGACTCTGAGCCAAATTTTCATAAAGATAAATATTTATTTAAAAAAAATACGGACAAGTATATAGAGTTGTTTGATTTTCTTTTGGATGATATACTTGATTTGGTGGTAGTTGGTGTCAAAGAAGTTAATAGGGAGAAATGGATGGAAGATATAGAGGAAAAGTTGGATCCAACTATATATCTACCAGAAGATCTACCGATAAATTTAGAGGATGAATTTGGTGTAGTTTTTGCATATACAGAAAACCAGTATAAATATGGGATGGAAGGGCCACTATTAAAAGCAGTTTCAGGTACAACTATAGGTAAAGATGTACCTATGGATCATGGATGGATAGTTGATAATACAGAAACATTATATAACATATATCAGGCTTTCAAACATCATGATCCAGTAGTAAATAAATATCTGCATATTGATGGAGAAAACATAGAATCCAGATTTATAAATGTCCCAATTGGATCTCCTATAATAGAAATTTTAGATAAATTTGGGATATCAAAAAAAGAAATAGATAGAAAAAACCTTACAGCCCTCGATGGTGGTCCAGGATGGTGTTTTGAAGTAGACATAGATACGTTTTCAGTGAGAAAAAATACAAACTGTATACTGTTGTTCGACAAAGAAACTGTAAAACAAAACAAAAAAGGAAACCACATAGATATAACAGATCAGTATAGCTGGAAAGACAAACAAAAAAACTCTCCTGTATCTATGAAGCCAAGTTTTGTACGTATACCTTTGATTACAAATCCAAACTATGAGGGAATAGTCTACAAGAGTATTCCTAT
Source organism: Halobacteriales archaeon (assembly GCA_018609935.1). The sequence goes on from JAHENH010000010.1 coordinate 2,586, forward strand.
AGTAGAAACTGGAGAGAAAATAAATAAATGTGACAAGATATCAAAACCCAACCAAGAGGGTTATAGTATCCCGAAACATGCTTCAATATCAGGAAACATAACAGAAATAAACAACACAGAAATAGAAATAACAAAGTAAACCACTCCTGCCTACTCAGTCGCAAGCGGCTTCGTTGAGGGGGGGTGTTCCAGCGAAGTTTCCTTCAGACTCCGACTGTGTTCCAAGTTGGAGAGGCTTATTCGCTGTGGGGCCGCCCCCAGCACGTTCTACGCCCTCCTCAGACCTGAATAGTTCCGAGAATTGGGCTTACCTTTGGCTTTCCAAGCTATTTAACCTATATGTTAGCCTATTTTATTAATATTGGATTTTCGAGCGTATCCCCCTCCCCTACCCGCTCGCTTTACTCACTCCATGAGGGAGGCGTCTTGCCCTCGAATTTAGATAATTTAAAGTCTTCTGGGTTTTTCGTGGACTGTTTTGTTTTTTTAGCTACAGCACCAGTAAGAAAGATAGTAAGGACATCCTAAACAAACAAATACAATATTCAGACTCTCTAAATATTTTTCGCAATTCAAAATGTCTCTAAAGACAAAATATATATTTAGTTATTTATATTATTTAAATATATATAGTTCTTAAATAGATATAGATCTATGGGTATTATAACAATAAGTATAGATGATGAGACAGAAAAAAACTTAGGGAAGAAATACCAGATAAAAAGGGAGCAATGGGAGATACTATAACCAAAGCATTAGAGGAGTGGTTAAAAAAACAAAAAAATAAAAAAACAAAAAAAGACCTTAAACAAAAAAATAGAAAAAGGATACAACCTAGGAAAAATCCAATACACACAAAGAAAACAACTACATGAACGATAACAAAAACAATAACGGAAACAAAGATAAAGATAGGAAACTCATAGACACAAACATACTCATCTATTCTATAGACAAAACAGAAAAAACCA
>JAHENH010000011.1 GCA_018609935.1 Halobacteriales archaeon
TACGGTGTCTACGGGCTGTGCCACATACACCATGTCAATTCACGGTCAGCCCCTACAGATTCCAGCGACTTTATCCCAAGTTTGGAATCTGTCCAAATACAAAGGGCTTTATACCGTAGGATTTTAAAAACACTTCGATACGTCAAGCATCGTCCCAATCGAGTTGTATCACCCACCTAAAGAAAGGTGTCTTAACCGATGCATAAAGATAAACTTATCTTTACATATTTTATTTACTGACGATTTACTAAATTTATGACCGAAAATAAGTAGATCTAACGTACAGGTTTTACCCAGTCCATGGCTCCGCTTCTCCATGCCCATCCAATAGGAACCATTAAAATAGCTATAAAAAGTATCGCAGGTATGAAGCTGGCTTTTAAATCTGTAAATATGACAAGCCACGGGAACAAAAGAACAGCTTCTACATCAAATATAAGGAAAAGTATAGCTATTAAATAATACTGTATATCAAATCGTGATCTTGTATCACCTGTAGGTATTTCTCCACTTTCATATGTTTCATGTTTTTGTTTTTCAGGTACAGAGGGCCTAGTTAATTTATTAACTATTAACATTGAAACCGGGATTATCGTAGCTATTACCGCCATAGCAAGTACTGCTATCCAGTCATTCGCCATAATAGAAATCAGTTCTCTAAAGCTTAAATGTTTAATTATATTTTATCTATTTTCTAAAACCTATACATCATTTTATATAGGTAAATAGTAATGATTTCAAATTAGAAAGTGACATTGACATCTCTTTTTTCAGTTTAAGATAGATATTAATAGATAAATAGTAAAGACTTATTTAGCCCGGACTACTAGGATGGTAGTCCGTTTTATATTCTCCAAGCTTATTATCAAGCCTATCTGGGTTTATACGTCCGCTTAACAACATAAAATCTATTATTGTTAAGGCCAACATTGCCTCTATTACTGGAACACCCCGGGGAGGTAATACTGGGTCATGTCTTCCTGTAACTTGTATCTCTTTTTCTTCTTCCGTTTCCCAATCAACTGTTTTCTGTTTTTTGGGTATAGATGTAGGTGCATGTAGAGTAACCTCACCATAGATGGGTTTTCCTGTTGTTATTCCTCCCTGAACTCCTCCATGGTCGTTTTCCTCAGGTACAACTTCGTTGTCTTCATTAAATATCCATGGATCGTTACGTGTATATCCATTTATTTCTCTTGCTTCCCTCCCAAGTCCAAATTCAAATGCAGTAGTAGAGGGGATCGACAACAATGCTTTTCCAAGTCTAGCTTCCATAGAATCAAATCTTGGTGCCCCTAAACCCCTTGGTACACCTCTTATTTCAAAATAAATACTTCCACCGATTGAATCTCCGTTACTTTGATATTCTTTTACTAATTTCTCCATTTTTTCTGCAGTATCTGGATCAGCGCACCTTACATTGTTTTCTTCAGCTCTATCAAGATCTTCGAAATCCACTCGTGGAGACTTTATATCACCAATCTGGTTTACATGGCCTTTTATTTCTATATTTTTCTTGGCTAGTATTTTTTTAGCAATAGCTCCTGCAGCCACCCAGTTTACAGTTTCTCTAGCACTAGACCTTCCTCCACCACCCCAGGACCTAGTTCCAAATTTAGCAGAATAGGTAAAATCTCCATGGCTTGGTCTTGGTGCAGTTACAAATGGCTCATATTTATCTGATTCTGCGTCCTTATTATCAATCACCATCCCTATAGGGGTTCCAGTAGTATATCCGTCTTCTATCCCACTTTTTATCTGTACTCTATCAGCTTCCGTTCTTTTAGTTGTAATTCTAGACTGTCCTGGTTTTCTCCTATCAAGCTCATACTGTATATCTTCTTCCGAAACCTCTAATCCAGCTGGACATCCACTAACAACCACCCCCATCGATGGTCCGTGGCTTTCACCATAGGTCACCACCTTAAAAAGCCGACCGAAAATATTTCCGTTCATATTAAAACTAGAGGGAAAGAAAATAAAAGATATTAGTATATTAATCTAGTCGTTATTAGTTTATTTAGTATTTTTTTTAAAAAGACATACGCCGAGGGAGGGATTTGAACCCTCGAGGGCTTAAAGCCCACGCGCTCTCCAAGCGCGCGCCTTACCAGACTAGGCTACCTCGGCTATTTAGATTAGTTGACATAAAAACATAATTCCCGGCTCTCTATGAAGTTTTCGACTTAAATAGATTAAATGTTGTTAGAAAAGTACATACATCTATATATTGTATCTTCTATAAAGAATTAATTTATCATGGCGAGTTTTGAGATAGCTTCAAAAGATAGTCTGGGCCGTACAGGTAAATTGGAAATAAATGAAAAAACTGTAAAGACGCCTGCGTTAATGCCCGTACTTAATCCCAGTTTATGGTCTCCAGACTTGACAAATATTGATATTGTAATAACTAATTCATATATCATTAAAAATAATAAAAAATTTAGAAATGAGTCATTGGATAAAGGCCTTCATTCTCTTTTCGATTTTGAAGGAGTTATAGTAACAGATTCAGGAGCCTATCAGGCAAGTGTATATGGAGATTTGGAAGTTTCTAATAGAGAAATGATAGAGTTCCAAGGAGATATTGGGTCCGATATAGTTACACCCCTAGATATTCCTACACAACCGGATGTTTCGAAAAACAGAGCAAGAAAAGAACTTGACAAAACAATATCTAGAACAAAAGAAGCTACCGAAATTATGGATAAAATTAATTCACCGATACAGGGAGGTATATACAATGATCTAAGGGAAAAATCTGGAAAAGTTTCATCAGATCTAGGTTCTATACATCCTATAGGAGGTGTTGTTCCTCTATTAGAACAGTATAGATTTAAGGATATTGTAGATATTGTTATATCTTCAAAAAAAGGACTTAGTAGCGATGACCCAGTACATCTATTTGGTGCAGGTCATCCTTTGTTTTTTTCTCTATCTGTAGCTATGGGTTGTGATTTATTTGACTCAGCTGCATATGCTTTATACGCTGAAGATGATCGTTATTTAACACCTAGAGGAACTAAAAAATTAGAAGATATTATCGAGCTTCCTTGTGGATGTCAAGTATGTTCTGAAAATACTGTAGATGACTTTGGCTTTGAACTTTTATGTCAACATAATTTAAATATTAGTTTTGCAGAGATTTCAAAGATTAGACAAGCCATACATGAAGGTAGTCTTTTAGAACTTGTTGAAACTAGGGCTAGATCCCACCCAAAGGTACTAGACGGATTTAAGAAATTTCTAGAATATTCTGATATAATAGAAAAATATGACGCTGGAACTAAATCTACGTTTTTATATACTGGATGCGTTAATAGACCTGAAATAATTAGACATCATAAAAGACTTGATAGATTCAATATAGAAGAAGATACTATAATAATAGATACTGATGGAGAGGGTGATTTTTGTTTTAAACCTCCATTTGGTCCTTTTCCTAGAGAACTTATAGAGACATATCCCTTAAATGCTGAAATACCTGAGGAATTAGATTACGAGTCTATTGGTATGGGTCTAGAAGGACTATTAAAACTAATAGACCTAAATCCTGAAACTAACATTATTTTTAGACATCCAGGATGGGAACATTCTAAACTTAAACAGATAGAAAAAATAGAAAGAGTTGAAGTAAAAAATAAAGAAGAGATAAATAAATGATAATAAATATAATAGAGGGTAAAGGTTGACGGAATACTTTGAAGTACTTTCTCGAGATGGTCCTGCGAGACTAGGTGAATTGAGACTGGAAGATGAGGTGAAAACACCTGCATTGGTAGGTGACATACTTAAGGACGAAGGAAGTATTTGGAGTAAGCCAAGAAAAGAGAATATTGAGGGTAATAAATCTAAAATTACCGTTTTACCCCATAGAGTTTTCCCTCCAGGAACACCACTTGAAGTCATTAAATCTAAAAATAAAAATCCTAGCAAAAAAAATTTCCCCTCTGCATCAGTACAAAATTCTGAAAAACCTAGATCACTTGGCCATGACGTCTATATATTGACTGGGTTCAGGGAAAGAGCTAGAGAAGTGGTTGACAGGATAATAAAAGCTAGACAAAAGTTAGAGCCTGATTCAGCTATTATGGCCCCCTCCATAGCTACTCCATCTAATTTAGCTATATTAGTATATCTAGGAATTGATTGTTTTGATAAAAATAAGGTAATTATAGAAGGGAGAGGAGGTACATATATGGATTCTACTGGAGAATATAAAATAGAAGATCTTAATGAGTTGTTTTGCAGCTGTGAATTTTGCATAGATTCCACACCTGAAACAATATCTAAAAAAGAAATTTCGAAACACAATCTTCTCTCCTTAAAATCTGAGTTATCAAGAATAAGAGATAAAATAAAGAAAGGGAAGATAAGAGAATACATTGAAGGTCAAACTAGACAAAATAGATGGCAGGTTGAAGCTATGCGTATTTTCGATGATACAGAATATTCTCAAAAAAGAGCTCCAATAGCTCGTAAATCTATGATGGATACAAATTCACAGGAATCAATGGATAGAGCAGAAATTAAAAGATTCACAAATAGAGTTATAAATCGGTATAGTGCTCCAAGATCTGATGTAGCTGTCTTATTACCCTGTTCAGCTAAAAAGCCATATTCCAAATCTCAGTCTCATAAAAAATTTAGAAAATCAATTCGTGGAAGAGCTCACGAAATAATCATCACAAGTCCAATAGGTGTGGTTCCAAGAGAATTAGAACTCACATATCCTGCAGGACATTATGATACACCTGTAACCGGAAGATGGACTGAAACAGAAAAAGCATTTGTTTCAAATTTGCTATCTAAATATCTGGAAGAAAATAACTACGATAGAATTATATCCCATGTTCCAAAGGAAGGATATAAAGAAGTTGTAGAAAAAACAAAAGAAAACAATAGTCTAGAAATAGAAAACACTACAGAAGGAGATCCCAGATCTAAAAAATCTCTAGAAAAACTCGATAACGCTTTAGGGAATAGTACTCAAGCAAATTATTCGATCCAAGATAAATGGTTTATTAGGGGTATTGCTGACTATCAGTTTGGAAAAAATATATTTGACGAAAACCTCAGCTTAGAAAACATCAAAGTTAAGGGTAGATTTCCACAGCTTAGGCTACATAAGTCTGGTTCTAATAATTTACTTGCTACGTTAACTCCAGAATATGGTATTCTATCATTAACCATTGAAGGTGGAAAAGTATTTCAAGCACCAAAGGTAGAAATAGATGACTTCTACCCTAAAGGTAGTGTTTTAGCACCTGGAATTAAAGACGCTGAACCATCAATACTTGTTGGAGATGAAGTTCTATTTGAAGGACCTGAAGCTATAGGTATAGGTAGATCTCAGATGACTGGAAAGGAGATGATTGAATCAACTAGAGGCATATCTATAGATGTAAGACATGTACAAAAAAATACTTGACAGCCTAAAATATAGTTTCTAATATATCAGCTAAATAGGATAAAAGTAATTAATATTAAAAGTAATTTTTAAGTTGTAAAAAACGGCTATACTATCTTCTTAAACTTATCTAGTTTTTAAGTTTAGTCTTCTCCAAATCCTTCTGCTGAGACAACATCATCTATACGTAATATCATACTTGCTACTTCTTCCGCACTAGATATAGCTTGCCTTTTCACTCCTATAGGTTCTACTATTCCTTGTTCTAAGGAATCTATACCTTCATCTTTATCTACATCGAGTCCAGCATTTTGTTCTCCGGATTCATGTTTACTTCTTAGTCCTACTATTGTATCCACAGTGTCAAGTCCAGAGTTTTCAGCAAGTGTTCTAGGCACCATTTCTAGGGAGTCAGAAAAGACTTCTGCTGCAAGTTGCTCTCTTCCTTCTAGACTTTCAGCATAGTTTCTAAGTTTCAAGGATAGTTCTATTTCAGTAGCTCCACCTCCAGGTATTACTTTTCCTTCTTTATATGCTCCAGATACAGCCTCAATAGCGTCTTCTATACCTCGTTTTATTTCCTCTCCAACTTGCTCTGTTCCACCCCTTAATATTAAGGTTACACCTATCCCATTTCCTTCTATATATAAGAGTTCTTCTGAGGAGTTATATTTCACTGATCCCTGACCTATGTCTTCTTTACTTGCTGTCTCTATATTGTTAGCTATTCTAGCATCTGTTACTCTTGATAGAAATTCTAAGTCATCGCTATCGATGTCTTCTATGGCTAATACGTTATTTCGAGCAAGATGGTGTTTTACTACATCTGCTATATCATCTCCAGTGAAAACTATATCAGCAAGCTCCGTAACTTGTTTAGCTCTTTCTTGTAGTCTTCCTTCCTCCTGTTCGATAGCTTGCTTAACTCCACCTACTCCAGATATCGATACATCAGCATCTAGTTCTGTTTCCTCAATATCTAATCCTTCATCTAGAAGTAATATATCACCATCTATATCATGTGGCATTCCAGTATTATCAGGTTCTTCTTCTAATACCAACCCTTCCACTAGTTCAGAACCACCTGCTGCACCTGTTTTAACAATAGATTTTATATTATCAGTTTCAGCGTTTGTTGCTTCTACTGAAGTTAATGCAAGTTCAGCTAAGTGTTCTCTATCTATATCCGCATTTCTTCCAGTCATAGCAGTTAACGCTACCTGTTTTAGTCTTTCTCTATCAGCATCCACAGATATTTTTTCTAATTCCTCCTTCGCTCTAATTGACGCAAGCCTGTATCCTTGAGCTACTGTAGTTGGATGTACATCCTTATCAAGAAGTTCTTCAGAATTTTTTAAAAGTTCTCCAGCTAAAGCTACCGCTGTTGTTGTTCCATCTCCAGCTTCTTCCTCTTGGGCTTTAGCTACTTCTACTATCATTTTAGCTGTGGGGTTTTCTATATCCATTTCCTCAAGAACAGTTACTCCATCATTCGTCACAGTTATATCACTTCCAGCGACTATCATCTTGTCCATCCCTTTTGGCCCTAAGGTTGTTCTTACAGCTTCAGCTACTGCTTTAGCTGCTGATATATTATGAGATTGTGCATCTTTATCTCGAAGCCTTTCCGACTCTTCACCTAAAACTACCATTGGCTGTTGAGCACCCATATATTATGGGCGCTACTTCATCCATCTTTATAAGCAAAACGTTATCTATATTTATTTATATGAAATTAAGTATTTGTATTAATACCGCAATAGAAAGAGATAAAGCTATAACTGTCTTAGGATTGATCCGTATTGCACGCGAGTCCTCAGATTCAAAATATCTAACAAGTCCTGCAGAAGACATTGGACCTCTCTGATCATCACTAGACATATAGTTAAATAATTTAAAATGATATTTATGAGTTTCGGACTGCTAATCCAATTAGCTCGTTTTCTATATCCATAAACTTCACCCCTTTAGTTCTTCTACCTATCTCAGATATTTCATCTACATTTGTCCTTAATGTCTGTCCTTTTTTACCTATACCTATTACTTCATCATCGTCTACAATAGTTATAGAAGATACTCCTGCTTCCGTATCTATATCTTTTAATCCTTTACCCCCTCTCCTCTGTATTTTATACTCTGAAAGAGGTGTTTTTTTAGCGCGTCCATCTTTTGTAACTGTAAGAACTTTCTCGTCGGTTTTATCTAATGAATCTATGATTTCTATATCAACTACTTTGTCATTATCAAGATCTATACCAATAACTCCTCTTGCCCCTCTACCCATTTCTCTAACCTCATTTTCATCAAAGCATATAATGAAGCCTTTTTCTGTTTCCATCATAATATTACTGTCCCCATCAGATATCGCTACTCCAACTATTTCATCTCCTTTTTCTAAGGAAGCAGCATTTATACAAGTTCGATTACTTAGTAGGTCATCCAAACATGCGCGTTTAATATATCCATTTTTTGTTGCTAACACTATTTTTTTATCTTTATAATCTTCCTTTTCTATATCAGAAAATGACATAGATGCAGTTATTTTTTCATCATCTGCCACAATTTTTTCTCCTTTAGCCCTTCTTCCAGTTTCAGGTAGTTCATAGACCTTTAATGAATAACATTTTCCACTATCAGTTAATATCAAAATAAAATCAAGGGTTTCTACAACTAAACCCATAGATACTTCATCATCTTCTCCAGCTTCAATCCCTATTATTCCTTTACCTCCTCTTTTTTGATTTGAGAAATTATCTAGCCTAGTACGTTTAATATATCCATTTCTTGTTGCTATAACTAATTCCTCCTTTTCCGATATTAGTTCCTCTTTATCTATATTTTTAGATTCTTCTATAGATGTTTTTCTATTGTCAGAATAACGTTTTATATCCTTAAGTTCTTCTTTAACTTTATCAAGAAGCTTAACTTCACTGTCTAATAAAGTTTGTAGATTTTCTTTATTAGTTGTTACCTTCTCGAGGTTATTTTCCATTTCTTCTTCTTTTAGAGAAGTTAAACTACTTAACCTCATACGTCCAACATGCTTAGCTTGTCTTTCATTAAACCCATATTGTTTAAGTGATTCTGTCACATCTTGGTTTTCGCTAGAACTTCGAATAACCTGTATTACTTCATCGACATTTCTTGTTGCATGAAGTCTAGCTTTTAGTATTTCTTCTTCTTCTTTAGCTTCTTTCAGGTCCTCTTGAGATCTTCTCCTTACTACTTCTAAACGATGTTGTAAAAACTCTTGTATAGCTTCTTTAAGATCTAAAACTTCGGGTTCACCATCTATTAGAGCTAACATTGTAGCTCCAAATGTGGTTTCTAGTTGTGTTTTTGTGAAAAGTTTTCTTTTAGCAACTTCAAACTCTTCACTTTTTTTAGGTTTAACAACTACCCGTATACCATCTCTATCTGATTCATCTCTTACCTTTACTATTTCGTCTAGTTCTGAAATCTGTTCAATCAGTTTAGATTTATCTACCCTATATGGAAGTTCCTCTATTATTATTTTTTCATCCTCTTTTTTTACTTTTCCCTGTACGCTTAATTTACCATTACCCGTTTTATAGAATTTCTTTATTTCTCCCTTCCCTGATATTTTTCCACCGGTAGGAAAGTCAGGTCCTTTAATATATTTCATCAGATCTTCTATTTTTATATTATTATATATATTATTTGGTCCTATTTGGTTATCCTCAATATTCTCTTTTACTTTACCTATAAAATATATACAAGCAGTTATAGCTTCATTTAAATTATGTGGCGGGATATTAGTACTCATACCTACTGCTATCCCACTAGCTCCATTAACTAGAAGATTAGGGAAAGAAGCTGGTAGAACTTCTGGTTCCTCATTTCTACCATCATAGCTAGTTCTCCAATCAATGGTTCCATCATTTACCTCTTTTAGCAGTTCTTCTGATAAAGGTGAGAGACGAGCTTCTGTATACCGCATAGCAGCGGGGGGGTCCTCAGTAGATCCAAAATTACCTTGTCCATCAATTAATGGATATCTAGTTGAAAAAGGTTGAGCCATCCGTACAAGAGCTTCATAGATAGATTGATCCCCATGAGGGTGGAAATCACTCATCGTAGTTCCTACAACAGAGGAACTTTTACGATGGCCAGATTGGCTCTCCATCCCTTCACGATACATAGTATAAAGAATACGTCTCTGCACAGGCTTTAGACCATCACGTGCATCTGGTAGAGCTCTACCAGCTATCACACTCATAGAATAGTCAATATAGCTTTTCTCCATCTCCTCTTCAACTATCGTCTCCTCTACATCACTTTCCATATATTAAGTACACATTAAGTTAAGATAAACAAACCCATATTTTTTATATATTTAAATGTCAACCCAGTCTTCTTCTCCTGCTTTTTCTTCTATAAATTCTCTTCTTGGCTGTACTTCTGAACCCATTAATATTGAGAAAAGTCTATCCGCTCTTCCTGCATCCCCTACAGTTAACCGTTTAAGTTTTCGAGTTTTAGGATTCATTGTAGTATCCCAAAGTTGTTCTGGAGTCATTTCTCCTAGTCCCTTAAATCTCTGTACTTCATCTGCCCCATGTTTTTCTTCGACTTCTCTTCTCTCTTTTTCAGTCATAACATCGAATGTTTTACTTCCAGACCGTATCCTGTATAAAGGGGGTTGAGCAGCATACACATATCCTTGTTCAAGTAGAGGTAAAGTATATCTATAGAATAAAGTTAATAGAAGAGAACGTATATGTGCCCCATCTACATCTGCATCAGTCATTAGTATTATTTTATTATATCGTAGATTATCTATATCAAAGTCTTCACCAATACCACCTCCTAGTGCAGCAATTAAACTCCGTATTTCATCATTTTCTAAGACTCTATCAAGACGATGTTTTTCAACATTTATTATCTTTCCTTTTAATGGAAGAACAGCCTGAAATTCTCTTTTTCTAGCTTGTTTAGCACTTCCCCCTGCAGAATCCCCCTCCACAACAAATAGTTCTCCACCATCTTCCTGGCAATCAGATAGTTTACCTGGTAGAGTGCCACCTTTATCACGTTCTATTTCTCTTGCTCTCTCAGCTGCTCTACGTGCTCTTGCAGCCTCTATTGCTTTATCAGCTATTGTATCAGCTATATTAGGGAATTTCGTAAAAAGGTTATCTAGGTTTTCTCGTATTATACTTTCAACCACACCCCGTACATCTCTGTTACCAAGCTTGGTTTTTGTCTGTCCTTCAAATTGAGGCTCTGGAACTAAAACACTCAAAGCTATTGTTAAGTTTTCACGCACATCTTCTCCTTTAACTTCTTCTTTAGCTTTCTTATTTACAACTCGAGTTAATGCTGCTTTTAATCCACTTACATGTGTTCCTCCTTCTTGTGTTCTTATATTGTTAGCAAAAGAATGTAAACTTCCAGAAGATTCATCTGTTGTCTGTATAGATACTTCTACTTTTATTCCGTCTTTTTCATCTTCAAAATATAAAGGATCATGGAGAGGTGTTTTACCTTCGTTAAGATATTTTACGAATTCTTTTAATCCACCACCATATTGGAATTTTTCTTCCCTGTTATATCTTTCATCTATAAGTTTGATAGTTAAACCACTATTAAGAAAAGCCAGTTCTCTAGTTCTATTTTCTAATTTTTCAAAATTAAAGGAAGTAGTTTCAAATATTTGAGGATCCGGTTTGAATGTTGTTTTTGTACCAGTTTTTTCAGTTTCATCAACTACTCTTAGATCAGTTTTAGGTATTCCACATTTGTAGTCTTGTTTATATCTCTTATTATTTCTGCATACTTGAACTTCTAGCCATTTACTTAATGCGTTAACAACGCTAACTCCTACACCATGTAGACCTCCAGATACTTGATAGCTTTTAGACCCGAATTTACCACCTGCATGAAGCTTTGTCATAACAACCTCGACCGCAGATCTACCATCTTCATGTTTTTCTACAGGTATACCTCTTCCATCATCTTCAACTGAAACACTACCATCTTTATGTATAATTATTTTTATCTCATCTGCATATCCTGCAAGTGCTTCATCTACGGAATTATCTACCACTTCATCTACTAGATGATGAAGGCCCTCAGAATTTATTGATCCAACATACATAGAAGGTCGTCTTCTAACAGCTTCCAACCCTTCAAGTACCTCTATTTGTTCTGCATCATATTCCTCCGCCATAAAGCTATTTTACAGATATCTTTGAGCTCTCTTATCTACAGCTCTAAATTCTTCACCAAGAGATTTCAAAAAATTCTCAAAAGTATCATACTGTTTATCTTCCATTTCGTCAAGTATCTCAGAGAGTTGGACAGTTTCATCATATGCTAGCATTAAATCTCTCCCCCCTAATTCAGAACTTATTTTATTTTTTGAAAGTGGAAACTCTAAATCTCCCTCTTCTATCCAGTTTACCACTTCCGCAATACCGTAAGATCTGCCATCCTCCGGCTCTTCTATTGTCATAGTTTATAAAGGACTGCAAAACGCATAAATCTGTTCTAATCTGTCTGACACCAAAGAAAAACTAAAAAATCGAAACTGTAAACTAAAAAATTATTTTGCTTAGTTATGTCTTAAATTATCCTATTGTACAAGCTTCTCTGTATTCTACCTCTTGTACACTCTCAATTTGGGGAGAAGAACATACCGGACAGCCGGGTCTTTTACGTGTTTCTACCTCTTCAAACGACATTGAGAGAGCATCATAGAATAAAAGTCTTCCTTCAAGGGTTTTTCCAAGATTAATGATATGTTTAACTGTTTCTGTAGCTTGTATTGATCCTACAGTTCCAGTCAAAGAACCTAAAACTCCTACTGTTGCACAGTCTGGAACCATACCTTCTGGAGGAGCTTCAGGAAAAACACATCTATAACATGGCCCCTCACCTGTAAAAGTAGTTATCTGTCCTTCAAACTTAAAGATAGCACCATGAGAAAAAGGTTTACCAGCTAAAGTACAAGCATCATTTACCAAATATCGTGTCTGAAAATTATCAGTACCATCAACTATAAAATCGTAGTTTTCTATTATTGAATTTATATTATTTTTATTAACTCTTAAGTTATGCTTTTCAACATCTATATCAGGGTTTAGGTTTTTTACGAAATCAGCTGCTGAATCTACCTTTTTCCTACCGATATCGCTATCAGTATGTATTACTTGTCTTTGTAGGTTAGAACGTTCAACCTCATCATCATCAGCTATACCTATAGTTCCTACACCAGCAGCTGCTAAATACTGTATTATAGGGGCCCCCAGACCTCCAGCACCTAAGACTAATATTTTTGATTCTAAAAGTTTCGACTGTCCATCAGGGCCTATCTCATCTAGTATAATATGTCTGGAATATCTATCTACTTGTTCTCCAGTTAAGTCTAGTTGAGACATCTATATCAACCCCCCACAAATATAGGTATAATTTTTATGCTTGGTAAGTTTTTTTTGACGTTCTATAAGTTTAGGTTTGTGTAGATGGAGATATTTTTTAAACATTTTTACTTTATTAAGTTCTGCTCTCTAATTATCTTTTTGATACCGGAAAAATACGTAGCAGTCATCATAAATCCCTTAAAGAAATTTACCAGTTAATCTTAGTTATAATTAATAAAGCTAAACTAGTAACCAACTAAAACTAAGATATCATTTCTATAAAAGAAAGCTAAACTAAAATGGTATCAATACTTTTTTAGAATTGATGGAGACTAGTGATCTGTCGGAGATTGAGGAATACAAACCTGGTAAAGGAGTTGATGAAGTAGCTGAGAAATATGGTATAGAAAAGGATAAAATAATAGAAGTCTCATCTAATGAGAATCCACTTGGCCCACCTCCAAAAGTGGTTGAAAATCTAAAAGAAAATCTAGATCTTGTTAGTAAATATCCAAAAAAAATCCAAGAGAGATTAAAAACTGAACTATCCAAATATCTTAGTGTATCTGAAAAAAATATAGCATTAGGTGCTGGAGCCGATGGAATATTTGATAATATAAATAAATGTTTCCTGGAAAAAGAAGATGGAATATTAACACCTTCACCCGGATTCTCATATTATGGTTTATCAGCAAAAAGCTTAAGAAAAAAAGAGAGACACTATGAACTTAAAAAAGAACAAGATTTTGATATATCATCATCGGAAATCTTGAATACATATAATGGTGAAAAAATTGTATATATAACTACTCCAAACAATCCGACAGGTACAACCTTAAAAAAAGAGGATGTTAAACATATATCAAAGAATATAGAAGGTATACTAATAATAGATGAGGCTTATCAAGAATTTTCAAATACAGAATCTAATATTAATCTAAGCCTTAAAGAAGATAATATAATAGTAGTTAGAACTTTTTCTAAATCCTTTGGACTAGCAGGACTTAGAATTGGATATGCCATAGGTCCAGAAAATATAATATCTTTGTATAGAAAGGTTTCACCTCCTTTCCCTACCAGTACATTATCCTATAAAGCAGCTATTTCTGCTTTAAATGATGAAAAATATTTAAAAAAAAGTATAGCGCTAGCTAAGTGGGGTAGAAAATATATACGTAAAAATTTAAGAATTAAAACTTTTCCATCACAAGCGAATTTTGTATTAGCTCAGGTGGGAGACGCAAACAAAATTTGTAAAAAGCTTGAGAGTAAGGGTATAATTGTTAGAAACACTTCTAGTTTTGGACTTCCGGAATGTATAAGAATTGGGGTTGGAAAAAAAGAAGACACAAAAAAAGTAGTAAAAAAGATAAACAAAACTATAGACAGATAATAAAAATGGTTCTTACACGTTTCAAACCCTTATTTATTCAGTTCACATCACCTATAGTAGATAAATTACAAACTTTCGGGTTATCAGCTAATCATATATCTTCAATAGGGTTTCTTATAAGTATAATAGGATCCTCATTTTTCTATCTAGAAATTTATATATTAGGTTCTATTTTTGTAGGTGTTGGAGGAATATTAGACATTATAGATGGAGAAATTGCAAGAAGAAATCAAGTAAGTAAAAAAGGAGACTTCCTGGATCATTCACTAGATAGATTTTCAGATGTAATAATAATACTAGGTATATCATCAGGAATTGAGTCTTGGATTATAGGTACTCTAGCTATTTCAGGTACTCTTTTAACCTCATATATGGGAACACAATCACAAGCAGTAGGAGAAAATAGAGTATATAAAGGTGTTTTAGGTAGAGCAGATAGAATTACTTTAATTGTTATAGGAGGGATTATACATCCATTTATATCCGAATTTTCAATTCTAGAGATAACTCTAATAATAATTGCAGTATTAGGAAATATAACAGCACTACAAAGATTTAAATCAACTTGGTTAGATCTAAAGAAAAAAGAAGAATAAATATTTTTTATTTATCTTTTTTACTATAACTACGAAACGGAATATATACAGGTATGAAGAGTATAAATTCAATAATTAAATAAATCAAAATTAAAAAGGAAAGTG
Source organism: Halobacteriales archaeon (assembly GCA_018609935.1). The sequence continues at coordinate 14,890 of JAHENH010000011.1, forward strand.
AACCCCAGACCCTCATACTCCTTATGCCCTGTAGTTGTCCACTCCAATAGACTATAGCTAAAAAACAAAGAATAGTCAAAAATAGAGATATACTCAAAAACAAAATAGCGTAGATTTTTAATAAAATAGAATCACTTACAGTAAAAACGTACTTTAATACCTCCCAAATTATACTAGAACTATTTTTTTTATTAAATACCATTATTAGAATAATAAATATAGTAAATAAAAAATAAATGGGTTCGCCCGGATTTGAACCGGGGACCTCCGCCTCGTAAGGGCGGTGTCATACCAACTAGACCACGAACCCTGTATAGTATTATATTTTCCTCTCATTTTAGTCTTTCTTTACGGATCTTAACTAATATATAAAAAATAAAAGATACTAATAATATAATTAGGTTATCTCTACCAAAATAATATCTTTTTCAGGTTTTAAGAAGTATCAATTAATCAACGGAAAATTAAAAGGAATTACGGTAATAATTGACAACTTAATTATTAAAGAAAATAAATTTAAATATATATTTTAGATAAAATTTTTTATTTATTAAGGTGCATAGAAATGGAATATTTTAGTCTAAAAAGATTTTTAAAAGAAGACAAGGTTTGGAGATCTATTACAGAAGAAATAGTTTCCGGAAAAAAAGCTAAAGGAGAAATTCTAACACGAGAAAATGGAATACTAGCAGGAATAGAAGAAGTCACACAGATATTCAAGAAATTAGATATTAAGGTGAAAAAGAAAAAACAAAATAGTGAAAAAATAAGCCAAGGAGAAGTGTTAATAGCTATAGAAGGTCCTGCAGATTCTCTACTAAGAGCTGAAAGACTGACCCTTAATATACTTGCTAGTATGAGTGGAATAGCTACAGCTACAAGAAAATGTGTGAAAAAATCTGGAGATACAAAAGTAGCTGCAACGCGTAAAACAACTCCCGGATATAGATATTTTGAAAAAAAAGCAGTAAAAATAGGAGGGGGTGACACTCATAGGCAGGATTTATCTAGCTCTATTCTAATAAAAGATAATCACATAAAGATTCTAGGGCTACAAGACGCTATAGAAAAAGTAAAAGAAAAAGCAAGCTTCACAACAAAAATAGAAATAGAAGTAGAAACCCTAAATGAAGCAAAAAAAGCTGCTAAAAGTGAAGTAGATATAATATTATTAGATAATATGGGCCCAGAAAAAATAAAAAAATGTGTAAATAGACTCCCCAATGACTTGGTCTTAGAAGCTTCAGGAAACATAACACCCGAAAACATTGAAGATTATGCTTCGACAGGAGTTGATGTAGTTTCTATGGGTATACTAACTCCATCAAGCTGGCTTGATATAAGTATGAATATAAAATAACATTTGATGGTGTTAGTCTTTGTAGTCTATAATTTATACTAAAAAAGAAAATTAAAAAATAGAAGCTAGGAAAAGAACGTAGGATTTATAGTTTGAAAAACAAAATAACAGAAAAGAGGGCCGCCTTAGCTCAGACTGGGAGAGCGCTCGACTGAAGATCGAGTCGTCCCCGGTTCGAATCCGGGAGGCGGCAAGTACTCAAATACTTAATTAAATTTCAAAGACAACGTAGATATATTTATAAATAATTAGTAAAACTCGAAATAGATTTGAATACTTTATTGATTGGTGGTCCATCCCTTCAGGCATCCACACTGACCGAAAAGTTCTGGATATATAAAGTTATCGATGATGTAAAAAAGATTTCTTATATCGTGAATTTAACATCTATGGTATGATTTCTGGCCTTTCTGGAAAGCTCAGTTCCATTAGTTGGAACAATATCTATCGTCGTTCTTCTCTACCAGGAATGAAAAATACAGAAATCCTCTCTCATCAATTCCTTTCCGAACATCTCTGCAATGTAATGGTTCACTATATTCGCCGTGCCCGGACAGAATATCGCTGTAATAGCAGGGTCTTGCTATTTTGTTTATATGGTTTCTAATGTTTGTTTTTACCATTCTTCCTTGGCTTGATGCTATGATTGATTTTCTACCGTATTCGTCGGTTACATCTGGACGGTTGTGTTCTATCCAGTCTCCGATACAATAAGATACAATTTGATGTTAGCGCAATATATCTTCCTCCCTTCTCACAATTTTTTAGAGGTGTATCAGTTTCCGGTCGATGCTTTACTCCGAAGTATTCGTCTTCTGAATGGAAATTGTCTATGTCCAAGGCTCTTGCTGATCCCATCCGTACTCCAGTCGTCCATAAAATTTCGAGTGTTACATGTGGTAAAGATGTATATTCGAATTTTCGAAGATATTTTATGGCCTCAACTGCGTGGTCATGGATTAGTATGGAGTCTGATTGTTCTTCTTCATCTTTAGATCCGGGAGTATTATCTTATCGTTTAATCCTTCATTAACGGCAGTGATTGATTCACGCCACCTAATGAAGACTCTTAGAGCATCCAGCTGACCATCGAGGGTGATTTTTTCAAGTCTCCATCCCTTCTTCTCCATATCTTATATTCTTGTAGTTTCCTTCCATCTAGATCATTCATATCTTCAATATCTTCGATTTCACACCATCTGAGGAAATGTTTCAAACGATACCGATATCCCTGTAAAGTCTTTTTTGATACTTCTCCTTCCCTAGCTTCATAATATATTTCCAACGCGTCCTCAGGTCTTAACAATTCAAGGATTCCTTTTTTCCATTATTTTTGATGGATCGATAGAAAGGATGGACATCAACGATATAAATCGAGTCTTCCCCGTTCACTCGAACGATAGTGAGTGTGAAACTGTAAAGCTCCGCTTTACAAATATTCGAATCCGGAAGGGGACAAGTACCCAAAAGTTCAATTCCGTACCAAATTCTTAAACAAACACATAAAAAACACCCAAATATTTAACTCTAAAACAGGTGATGGTCTATGACTCTAGAACACAAAAGTACTAGAACAAAAAAACTACAAAGACAGCTACACAACAACCATACCATACAGTATAGCAAAACAGATAGACAAGATACATCAGGAAATACAAAAACCCAAGAGCTGGATCCTCCAGGAACAAAACTTCGAAGCTCCAGATGAATGTAAAGCAAAAATAAAACGGTGTTTCTCTCTACCTACAGAATATCTCGATAAGCTACAACAACGAAAAAAGAGACAGGAAAAAACATCAACCTATTTTTACTTAAATCTTCCCCCAAAACCATAGAGGAGGATCTTGAACATAAAGGAAAAATAAAACAAGAAGAAAAAGAAGAATTCTATAATGAGTGGGGCAGGCTAAAATATGAGCTACCCTATCAAAAATCTCTTTAATATTCCACTCTCACTCAACCCTTGCTACATTCAAATCATACATGTTAATGTTATCGACTGATCTTAGCTTATATTACTTATTACTGATCCAAGACATATTGGAAGCTATGGAATTAAATAGAGAGTCTATCTTCTTATAAAAACGTTATAGGAAATACACATCAATATGACAAACCCTGTTAATAAGTACTAATATACTTTCCAAATTAAATATAAGACATCTTAGTTAACATCATAAGGCCACAAAATAATAGAGGGCCTATAAAATAAGTATTACTGATTTAGGATTTATTTTTACGGAATTTCCGGGTTCCCATTCTATGTAGATCTTCTGAAGTATTTGCAACTTCTCTTTTTTGTTTATTATGTAAGTCTTTTAGACGACTTCGAAGCTGTTTATGTTGTCTTGAAAGTATTTGTACTGCAGAGAGAGCCGCATTGTATGATTCCCCTGCATCTACAGCTGTTATAGGTGCTCCAGTAGGCATCCCTATTACTGAATTTACTGATTTTTCTTGTACTGGAACTCCAATAACCGGTATAGGATAAGCAATAGATGCTGTCATATTTGGTAAATCTGCTGATTTACCCCCTGCCCCAGCGATTATTACCTCTAGACCTCTCTGTGTAGCTGTATTAGCATATGAATACATAAGTTCTGGTGTTCTGTGTGCTGATACTACAAAAGTTTCAAATGTAAATTTTTCTTTTGGGGGATTATCGTAGTCAGTTATTTCATTAAATCCTAGATCAGTAAGAGCTTCATATGCCCCATACATAACATCAAGGTCTGAGTCACTCCCCATTACTATTCCTATATCAGGTGTTTCTTCAGATTTTCTATCCTTTTTTGCTTCTTCTTCAAATAGATTTAATAGATCCTGTATTTCAGTCATTTTTTGAAGTTTAAATTCTTTTTAACTCTACGTATCTTTTTAAGTATATGATCTTTGTTTTCACCTGTTATTGTTATATGACCCATCTTACGTAGAGGACGTACTTCCTTTTTACCGTACCAATGTAGTTTTATATCAGATTCATTGAAAATCTCGTTTGTATTCTGAAGTATAGCAGGTTTTGGAGTTTCCACATCTCCAAGAATATTAGCCATAACTGTAGGATCTCTAAGCTCGGTACTACCCAATGGTATAGCAGTTACTGCCCGTACATGTTGTTCAAATTGAGAACTAATACATCCCTCAATTGTATAATGACCAGAATTATGGGGTCTAGGTGCTATTTCATTAACTAATATATCTCGATTTTGAGTTTCAAATAGTTCAACTCCATAGACACCCCTCCCCTCTAATATATTAAGGATATTAGATACTACATCCTTTGCTTTTTGGATTACAGAGTCTTTTGTTCCGGCCGGAACAACTGTTTCTCTAAGAATTTCTTCTTTGTGTATGTTTTCACCTACAGGAAAAGTCTTTATTTCATTTTTACCTTTAACACCTATAACAGATAGTTCACTACTAAAATCAATTAATTTTTCAGCTATTAAGCCATCAAGAGATCCGAATTTTTCTCTAGCCTCTTCTATAGAACTAACTACAGCATTACCTCTGCCATCATACCCTCCCTTTCTAGCTTTCAACATTATAGGAGAGCCAAGAACATCAAAAGATTTTTCTAGTTCATCTACATTTTCAACTTGTCTAAAATCAGGTACTGGTATATCTGCCTCGCTTAATGTTTGTTTTTCAATAAATTTATCTTGAATTATTTTAAGTGTTTTTGGATTTGGATGTACAGATATGTTCATATCCCTAGTTATATCATGGAGGATATCAGGATCAGCCAGTTCAATTTCATATGTCAAAACATCAACATTTTCAGCAAGTTCAAAATAAGCATCCCTATCATCAAAATCTCCAACAACTTGGTTTTTAGCTGGAGGATACCCAGGACAGTCAGAAGTAGGGTCTAATACAACAATTTTAATGCCAAGCTCACTAGCCGCTTCACCAATCATTCTAGCCAATTGCCCCCCTCCAATAACACCAATTGTTGTACCAGGAACTTTATAATTCATTATATATCTAAAATTATAGAATACACATATAAGAATAATTAAATATAAAAAGAAAACATAATACTATAATATTCAATTTAAAAAATCTTAAAACTACTGTTTAATTCTAAAAATAATATATCAATCTCAAAGTCTTGTACCCAGACCAATATATAATACATTTATAAAATAAAATAATGTGAATGATTAAATTTCTTCAATACATATATAGTTATTTTCTAAAAGTGAATCCAATGGAGAAACATCAGTTATTTTTGCAACTACATTAACTGGATCAGAAGATATAGGTTTATCATCAGTACTTTTAGGAGTTGGGCCCCAAAATATACATAGACAGTTTCCACTAGGCCAATAAGCTATAGCACCTATAGGGACTTCAGTTTGAGGATTTTCTTCGGTAACATTAACTGGAACCTCAAAATACAGTTCATCTCCCCATTTTCTTGTTTCACCTTCTAGAGGTAATGTTTCAATTATTTTTCTTCTAGTATTTGTGTTTTTATCAATCCATTCAACTTTTAGCGTAAAATCATCTAATTCTATGCTAATATCAACCATAAGATAATATAAACTTAAAACAAAATTATTTATTACTCTTTTTGTGAAGGTCTTCGATGTCAATTCTGAGGCACTCACATTATTCGTCTGTAGAAAAACAAAGATTATTTCTTTATCAAAAAACGGAGAGTTTTATGGAGAAACCTATACCACCTGAATCAATACCAGAAGAAATACAAAATAAAATGAAAGAACAAGAAGTAGAAACCCTTAGGGATATAATAGATTATTCTAGAATGCTTATAGAATGGCAACAAGAATGATATTCTCCCAAAGCTAAAAAGAAATCACAATATCATCGTATAGACTGTCCACCATATAATCTTATAGTGTATAAGTAGTAGAAGTGGTAGAGTTTCTTTTTCTTTGACAGAACCTCCCACATCATGGAAAAATCATATATTGGTATTTTATTATATATAAAGTACAGCAGACCTATATCTCAACTTCCATCTACACTACCACCTACACTATAAATCCACCACATTTTTCTCTAATTGAAACAATCAATACCTAAATACCTAAACTGCAAAGCCTAATAAAAAACCTTCCCACCTAAAACTTAAAAATATGAATTATTCTCTACAATATTAATCAATAGTTTAAATGAGGTTTATGGAAGATTTCTCTGGTTATGGAAAGTTTCTCTAGGATGTTTGCTTTATTGATGTTCTATATAGTGATGAATTAGAGTTCAACTTTAGGAAAACGAAAAATGTCTAAGGAAAATCCCAAAATTCTGAGTGTACTTGTTTTACGTCTTTTATAGTGTCATTTATGTCTACATCTGCATCAGGAGCTTTATATAAGGAAGGTTCTCTGATATATGAGGTATTAAGTTCTGTAAGTGATGCTATTACAGCTAGATTAGTGTATGGTAGCCCTCCTTCTATTCCATATCCTCCTGCAAGTGTAGCTACTATTTTTCCATTACATAGATTTTCTGCGGTTCTAACGGCTTTATCCATTAATTTAGAATAGCCTTGAGCAGTAACACCCAGGTTTGTTATTGGGTCGGTAAAATGACAGTCTTGTCCAGCAATGATTATTAAAATATCTGGATTATACTGTGTAGCTACTGGTTCAAATATTTCTTCAACTATCTTTAGATATTCATCATCCCCTGTCATAGGAGGTACTGGAACATTTATGTTATAGCCTTCCCCATCTCCCTCTCCTTTTTCTCTTGGAAAACCAGTACCTGGAAATATAGTTCGTCCATCCTGGTGAGTTGATATAGTTAACACTGAGGGATTATCATAAAATATAGATTGGGTTCCATCAAAATGATGGGCATCCCAATCCCAAATTAAAACATTATCTATATTATAGTTTTTTTGTGCATATTTAATAGCAATAGCTGTATTATTAGTGAAACAAAAACCATGTCCTTTATCCGAAAATGCATGATGTCCTCCAGGTCGTGTCATAGCAAAAGAAGAAGGATATCCTTCATCTAATATTATGTCAAAGGACTTCATTTCACCTCCCGCTGCGAAAAGTGATTGTTCCCATAAATGCTCTGATATATGTGTATCTACACTTAATGATCCTTCCCCTTTCTCAGACATTCTTTTAAGTTTCTCTAAATATTCTTTTTTATGGACTAAAAGCATGTCATCCATACTAGCAGAGTAGGGATCTACAATATCTATACCTGAAAAATCCATTATACCCTCCTCCTTGAGTTGGTCAATAGTATAGGTTAGCCGTTCTTTTCTTTCGGGGTGTGTAGGAGAGTTTTCATGCAACAAATACTTATCGTGGTATATAATTCCAAGATCCATTTTTACACCAATATTCTATCTATTCCTGGCTTAATTTGTGCTGTAGCATCTATTATATGTCCTTTAACCTTGCTTGATTCTACTACATTAAATTTTCTGAACGAGAGAACTTCAGCTTCGTTTAATTCACCTCCAGCTTCTATAGCAGCTTCCTTAGCTTCCGTCTTAGCTATATCTCTGGCTTCTTTTTCAGAGAATTTTTTTCCTTTTTTTATTTTTTCAACAGTTTCAGGCCCTACAGAAGACACAGTTTTTCTTCCCTGAGCAGAGTCTATATGTAAACTTGTTCTGACACTAACTCGGGCAACTGCACATCCTACAGCACCAGCTACTTCCGCTTTTTCTGGAACAACAAAATCATAACCCAGTTTGTCACCTATCTCTGGAGCTAGATAAGGAGCAAGAGCACCCCCAACAACTATTTTTTCATCACTACGAAGTTCATTTATTTTTACATCAACCCTTGATATAAATTCATCTAATACATCAAAAGCAATATCCTCTGAATCTCCAAGAGTTGAAAAAGCACTTTTTGAAGCTTCTTTATCACCTATACTACATTTACCAAGTACATTCAGAGCATCTGTTAAAGTAGGATATTCACCACCAAATGCAACAGAATTACCCTCACGTTCATCAGTAAGTCCATTTTCATCTACTCTAGTATCACCACCTATAGGAAGATCTAAAGAGACTACACCAGGATAAAACGTGGATAGTTCGCCAGTCTCTACACCCTCTTTAAGTTCTAAAAAACCACCCTTAACTACACATATATCAGTTGTTGTACCTCCTATATCAATACATATAGCATCTTGAACACCTGAAAGAGCAATTAAACCCACAGCACTAGCTGCAGGACCACTTTTAAGAGTATGAGATGGGGCAGAAACTACTGTATCTTTAGAAACCATTGCACCATCACCTTTTAAAAAATAAATTGGAGCATCAACCCCAATATAATTAACTGTATCTTCAATTTTATTTTTAAATTCTTTAAATACAGGTTTAGATTTAGCATTTGAAACAGTAGTAGCAGCACGCATAGGAAAACCTAATCTACCCCCACATTCTTGTCCTAATGAGACAGTCTCACCTATTGATCTAAGTTCTTTTTCAGGTTTAGGATTTCTTGTAGAAAACTTAGCAGTTATAGCAACTACATCATTACTAGGAGATTCTTCAAGGCTAACTTCCTCAGTCAACCTACCCCTATGGTCTATACATCCCTTACCAACAATATTTTCATCCCCATAAAATGCTAACCTAGGACTTAATCCAGGACCTGGGATTAAGATGTTTGAACATTCTGGTAATCTTTCCTGTACAGCTTCATTGAGTACTAAAGTAGTAGAAACAACAACCCTATCTATCTCTTCTTCACCAGATAGAACTTCAGATAAAAGTCCCTGTATAGAACCAGAAGGTTTTTTAGCAGAATTTACTATTTTATCTTCTTCTATTAAAACCACATCAAAATTAGTACCACCAGCATCAACTCCAACTATCATCACAAATATATATGATCTAAAATACCAAAAATTATACTATCAAAAAACATCAACTTAAAAGCTATCTTAGGAACTGATAAATAATTTTTATAAAGATATATCTATTCCATACACATTATTTGGTGTTTCTACATGTGCCTTATAAAGAGGGTTCCTATATTCCTTATTTTCCAATAACGAAAGAGTTTTCCTTGGAACATTTCTCAAACCTAAAACTGCCCCAGGTCTTTCAAGATCATCTATATAATCAGTCTCTATTAAAAATCTATCTTGTTTATCTATAGCCTCCAGTATTTGTTCTTCTTTAGCCAGAACAGAAGGTACGATATCCTTAATAGAAGGAGGGGAATAGTGTTTGACTATTTTTTCTTTTGATAGGCCAACTTCATCTGCCATTTCAACTATATCTTCAAGGTTATCTGAAGATTCTGTATGTAGTTGTACAGCACAACCTAGATCTTTCGCGAGTTTAAAAGAATGCTTCATAACCCTGTTAGAAACATCTAAAACTTCATCACTAACTTCATAATGAGGCCTACCCGATTTTAGAGCTATAGCCTTATTTTCCATAACATAATCTGCAGCTAAATCCAATCCTTCCTTCATTAATTTTTCAACCTCATCAATAGTCAATCTCTCGAATAACCTATCTACACTAACAGGATGAACACCTAAAACAGGAAAAACATCACCATTCAAAACCTCCCTAGCTTCATCAGCAATTTCTAATGTTTCCTCAAAAATATCTTTCCAGTCTTCACCACTAGTAGGTTCTATATTTAAAGACCAATACGGTTTATTGACAACACATAGATGAGTCCCACCACTTCTAGCAAACTTTTCTACCGCCTCTATACCCTCTCCATTCCTTTTATCAAGATGTGCATGGTTATCTAAAATAGGAATATCAGACATCTAAAATAATATAGAAACTTAAAAGAAAAAACCTTGAATTATTCTCCAATTAAATAATAATTTTCTAGAAAAATTACAATATATCGTTTCTTTATCAATTTATAAACTCCGCTATACACTATCAACGACTGCCTCATAATATTTTATCCATCCTACTAGGTTCTATTTGAGGATATAGCCTCAACCCTGAAAAAATTAGTATATATCTTTTATTATCCAGTAACATCTATATGGACAATATATAAACCTAATATAATGTCAAAATAATGTTAGGAAAACCATGGGAAAATAAACTGGCAGCAATCGAGTCTAAAGAATCAGTATGTATAGACAAAGAAACTAAGATACTTTATCTAGGCGCAGCTTCTGGAAAAACTGCTTTTAAACTATCTAAACTATGTAAAGTCGTCTATGCAGTAGAGTTCGCACCTAAACCAGCTTCAAGGCTGGTAGAAATCTCTGAACAAAATAAACAAAATAATTTTTTCCTCATACCAATAATTGAAGATGCCAGAAATCCTGAAAACTATGTTGATATAGTAGAAAAAGTTGATTTTCTATACCAAGACGTTGCCACAAGAGGGCAAGCAGATGTTGCTTTGAAGAATGGAGAAATGTATCTAAAAAAAGGAGGTAAAGGAATAATATGTATTAAGGCCAGAAGCGAAGATGTCACAGAAAAACCTCAGAGAATATATGAAAAAACCATTGAAGAACTGAAAAAAGGATTTAATATAAACAAAATAGTAGATCTTGAACCGTTCTATAAAGATCATGCGGCCATTATAGCGTCAAAAAGCTAAAGCTATATATAGTCAAGCCAGTTTCTGTACTTTTGTCTTTTTCCTTCTACAACATCAAAGAAAACATCTTGTATTTCTTTAGTTATAGGACCTCGTCCTCTATTACCAATAGTTCTTTCATCCACCTTTCTAATAGGCGCGACTTCCGCAGCAGTACCAGTAAAGAAAAGTTCATCTGCAGTATAAAGTTCGCCCCTAGATATAGTTTTTTCCTTTATCATATAACCAAGATCCTCAGCTATCTCTATTACACTACTTCTTGTTATTCCCTCTAATATACTGGAGCTAGGATCAGGAGTGTATATTACACCATCTTTAACCATAAAAAGATTTTCACCACATCCCTCAGCTACATTACCATCCTTGTCTAACAATATAGCCTCATCATACCCGTGTTCCTCAGCTTCATTTGTTGAAAGAAGCGAATTAACATAGGCACCATTTATTTTCGCACCAGTAGGTATCTGGGAAGGATGATGTTTCCTCCAAGAAGAAACCTGCACCTTCACACCCTTCTCTATAGCATCCTCACCAAGATAAGCACCCCACGGCCATAAAGCAATAGCCGTCTTCACAGGACACCCTGAAGGATCCACACCCAACGAATTATACCCATAAAAAGACACAGGCCTAATATAACAAGAATCTATATCGTTTACCTCGATTAACTCTCTTGTCGCCTTTACTAAACGATCTACGCTATAATCCATATCCATACCTAAAACCTTCGCACTGTTTTTCAACCTCTCATAGTGCTCTCTATGCCGGAAAACAGCAGGACCATCCTCAGTAGAATAACACCTCATCCCCTCGAAAACACCACTACCATAATGGACTACATGAGAGAGAACATGTATCTGTGCGTCTTCCCAGTCAATCAATTCCCCATTAAACCAAATCTTTTCAACATCATAATCATCTAATGACATCTCCTAACATATCATCAGAGCCCCTATTTTATATAATTGATTATCTAACCCAAAATATACTACTATAGCCAAATTAAAAATTCATATATAACAAAAATAAACAAAATTTTTATATATTTCTAGTTTTGGATTTAGAATAGAAATAATAGAACTCTTTTTTCAATGAATAGTAAATATATCACATATATATGTCGCTAAAATGAGAAGCTCTAAAAATTTATTTTTTTCTGTATGTATAGTGTCCTTTAACTCAAGTTTAAGAGTTGCTATCTTACCACAAAAATCAGTTAACTACAACGTAATTAGTGATGCACAGACAATATTTAAACTTTCCTATAAAATCTTCATTTATCTATATAGTTTCCCCTCAGATGGCTTGATATAAATTCCAGCAGTGAAATATAGTTTAAGTGAGTTTGTTCTATTTAGTAAGATTTGATTACTGTTAGATAATGTAGCTTAAATCTATGTTGTTGACATTGTTCGTATGGGTGGAGTAGATAGCTA
>JAHENH010000012.1 GCA_018609935.1 Halobacteriales archaeon
GGAAACGAGAAAGAAAAAGAAAGTGAAGACACTGAGGAAACTGAGGGGGAGGAAGAAGAATCTGAAGAGGAAGAAGAACCTCAAGACACTTCAGAACAAGGATAAAAATTTAAATACTTTTTATGATTCGTTTACTTATTAGGGAATTAATGATAATCTATTATACTTCTAGCTTCTACCCTAATCTCATTGCATATCCTCTTGCTAAAACAGTTTCATCAGAAAATTTTCTACAATAAGGTCCTGTGTAAGTTACTCCCACAACAAAATCTGCATTAATATCTTTCCTTTGTTCATCAAGAATGATTTCAGCCTCTCTTAAGTCCACAGAGATTTGTAAATCTCTTAGTCTCGAAGGCCTATTATCTAATTCACCGCTAGGTAAGTATGAGAAAGCCCCATCAGAACACAGAATAAGAGGTAATCCTGTATCTCCTTTAACAGGATCTAAATTCACATCATAAATTCTTTCAAAATTTCCAATAGAAAGTGTTGAAATCCTATGAAAAGGGTCAAGGTCTAGATAATTTCTTTGTAGTCCCATAAAATTCTGAACCAAAACCAATTTAAAAGATTTTCTATACCAAATTATATGGATACCAAAAGTCTAGAAAAAATTCAAGAAATCAAGAAAGAAAAGGCAACTGAGGAGCTTTTGAATTTTGGAATTATAAATATAGACAAACCTTCAGGACCAACGAGTTTTGGAGTTTCTGATTATATTAGAAAAAATCTTAAAGAGTTTGGGATAAAGAAAACATCTCATTTTGGAACTTTAGATCCAAAAGTTACAGGTGTTTTACCAGTGGGATTGGGAAGAGGATGTAAACTAACTGGTTTTTTCATTGGGGAAGATAAGGAATATATTGGGGTTATGAGAATTCATAAGTCTTTTGAATTAGAAAAAATAAAAAACAAAATTAAAGAAAATTTCCAAGGAAGAATAATGCAGACCCCTCCTGTAAAATCAGCAGTAGCGAGGAAACCCAGAGAGAAATATATTAACAAATATGAAATTCTTGAAAGTTCAGATGAAAACAAAACACTTCTTTTCAGGATTATTTGTCAGGGAGGAACTTATGTCAGAAAGTTGGTTTCAGATCTTGGGGAAGAACTAGGAACTCGGGCACATATGCTGGAATTAAGAAGAACCCGGGCAGGAATTTTCTCTGAAGAAGGTATTGTAGAACATTCAAGTGAAGATGAAGAAAAAGAAATTTTACAAGAATATCCAAGTATAAGAATTTATGATTTAGAAAAAGCAGTCAGGGAATGGAAAGAAAAGGGAAATGATAAACTCTTAAGAGAATTAATTATACCTGGAGAAATAGTTTCAATGATTTATCCTAATGTAAATATAAGAAAAGACGGAGAAGAAGATACTAGACATATATTAACAGGGAAACCTATTTTGGAAAAAAGTCTGGACAAGGAGAGTATTGAGAAAATTAAAAATTTAAAAGAAGGAGATAGAATCTGTGTATTTTTCGGTTTAAGGTTAATAGAAATAGCCAAAGTTGTAGGGGGAAATGAAAAGAATAACAAGGGGGAAAAAATAATAGCAAAACCGGAGTTTGTTCTGCAGTAGTTAAAGAAGGTCTTAAGAGATTCTTGGAAAAAAGGATAATTTTAAATATTTTTGATTCTTTTAGATTTTATGATAAGAAAAGTAAAAAAAGCCTCTTTAACAGCTCTATTAGTAGGTAGTTTGGGAATTTTACCACCTTCAGGTCTAGCTGGAGATAGCCAAAAAAACCTACCTGAAGTGTATAAAGGAGATGATCCTCCTGGAAAACCAGCAGAAGAAAATCCCCAATATCAGACAAAAGTAAATGAAAATATATACTATATTAGAGGAGAGGGAGAAAATAAATGGATAAAAATGAATTTTAATAAAGAAACAACAGAAGATTTAAGAAAAAGATTTGGAGGAGATGGAGAATATAAGGAATCTGGAGAAAAATAAAACCAACAGAATTAAAAATAGCTTTTTCTTTTGTAAAATATGAGAGAGATAATATATTATTCAACAAGAGCTGTAACTTCAGGAACTGCACTTTCTAAATTAGTTAGATCTTCTGAATCGAAAGGCGGATTAATGAAAGCCGGAAGAATGGACATTGCTTGTCAGATGGTAATTATGTCTCTTTTTGTCTCAAATAAAATCAGAGAAAATGTTAACTTACATCTGGTTTTTCACGGAGGACCAGATCCGCCAAAACATTTAGAAATTTATCCAGGAAAGAATATTGAAGAAACTTCTCCTGAATCAGGAATTTCTGAAAAAGAAGTTGAAGAAAAAAGAGTCCAATTAAGCAAAAAAGACATAGCAAGTTTAATAAAAAAGATGCTTTACAAACATAAAAAAGAGAAAGAAAAAACAGAATTTGCTCCAGGATACTATATAGAAAAGAAATCTTTTATTGAAGTTGTTCACGGATTTTTAAAAAATGGAAAAAAGGTTTATGTTTTAGAAAAACGCGGGGGGGACATTAGAAAAAAATCAGAAAAAGAGCTTGAAGATTGTGTTTTTATTATAGGAGACGAAGAAGGAATTCCAAAAAAAGAACTAAAAAAAATAAAATCTCTCGGAGCTGAAAGCCTTAGTGTGGGAAATGAAACATATTTCGCTTCACAGACTACAACAATAATTCATAATGAACTTGACAGGAGAGGAATAGAATAATCTTTACAAAGAACACAAAAAATTATAAAGCCCTGATTTTTCTTTAGAATAGGTGAAGATAATTGAAAATTTATGCCTTTTAAATTTTCAGAACAAAGGTAGAGAAAAGTACAGACAAAAAAATTCAAAATGAAAAAATTAAAAATTTTATGCCTTTTAAATTTTAAAAACATAGATGAGGAAAATTCAAAATGAAAAAATCAGTAAGACTATACATTACAGGAACAGTGCAGAAGTTGTTTTTTAAGACTTTTATTAAGCAGAATGCAGAAAGATTGAATGTAAAAGGATTTATGAGATATTTAGAAGACGCGAGAGTTGAGATATTTATAGAAGGAGATGGTGAACAAGTAGATAAGATGATTGAATTATGTAAAAAAGGACCAAGACATGCAAAAATAAGAAATGTTCAGGAAAAAAGAGAGAGATTTCAGGATTTTAAGGACTTTAAGATTTTACATATATGAAAAGGTTTAAAAACCCTCAAATTTATTTATTTTTACAGAAATAACAAAAGTATTTTCATGAAATAATCAATATAAACTGAGGTTTTCTTGAAATATTTCTGTACAAGTAAACAAGTTATAGAAAAAATGAAAGGAACAGTTAAGTTTTTTAATGCAAAAAAGAATTTTGGATTTATAACTGGTGAAGATGAAAAGGACTATTTTGTCCATGTATCTGCGCTAGACGAAGGAGTAAAACTCTTTGAAGGAGACGAAGTTGAATTCGAAGGAGAAGAAGGAGACAAAGGACCAAAAGCATCTAACGTAAAAAAAGTTGAAAAAGA
>JAHENH010000013.1 GCA_018609935.1 Halobacteriales archaeon
ATTTTTGAATTATTTTGAAAAAATTATATCTTCAACTTTTTTTCTTTGATTTTTAGCTTTATCATCTATATATTTATACAATATATCATCTTTTTCATCTTCAGTTATTCTGTGGGATCCATCACAAAAAGGATATTCTTCGGATAACCCACAAAGACAAATAGCAATGTCTCCCTTCTCTTCATCAATGTCTGATTTATCAAGTTTTAAAGGACCTTTCTCTTCATGAATAATAATACGAGTCATATATAAAATATAAAAACTACATACATTACTTTTTATTCTATTCTTTTTTCTATATATCCCCTATTATACTAAATATATAAGAGAAACCCCTTATCTATATAAAACCATATCAAGGCCTTTAATTACCTTTCTACGATATATTAGACACTAAATTTCAAGGCATTCATTAAAATTAAGTTAGTAACGAACAAATAAAAGACATAATTTTATATTCTAATTTTTGAAGATAAATATTTTCCAAGAAATTAAAACGATAAAACACCACTTGTTCTAAATGTAAAATTATAAAATAAAAACTTTATAGTTTTATTGTGGATCAGGAAGACTTTGAAATAAGAGAAAGACTACTAGATATTTTACAGAATTCAAAGTTAGCATTAAAACATTTCAACAGAAACACAAACCCCAAAGATAAAGATATAGATGAATTGATAGTATTAGAGGTTACAGTAACCCTAGACAAAAAACAACTGTATAGTGAATTAAATCAGTTCATTAAACAAGTACACCAAAACACTAAATACAAGGTAGATAGACCAGATATAATCTATGATTGTTTTTCTGATATACTAGAAAAAACCGATGAAGAAGATTATTTTTATATAGTGTAGTCACCAAAAACTATAGGGAGGGATGTTTTTATTGTAGAAAAACAATATTTTGTTAATTATATATCCAATATAGATATTAGACCAGATCTATTTAGAGCTGCAGCAGAAAACTCAGGACACGCAATATACATAACAGACAAAGACGAAAATATAGTCTATGTAAACTCAGCATTTGAGGATGTGACGGGATACACAAAAGATGAAATGTTGGGTAGAAATCCATCTATCTTAAAAAGTGAAGAACAAGACCAGGAATACTATGAAGGCCTATGGAATACAATATCGTCCGGTGATATCTGGAGAGAACAAATAATTAATAAAATGAAGGATGGTGGACTGTATTATGCAGACCAGACTATAGCACCAATAGAACAAAACAACAAAATAACCCATTTTGTAGCAATACAGACTGACACAACAGAACAGATAATAAGACAACAACAAAACTAAGTATTACATAGGATTTTACGCCACAACCTAAGAAACGAACTAAACCTTACTATTAAAAATTCGAGATATGGTTGAAACTCTAGAAGAAAGACAAGAGATAAGATCTATACAAAAGGCAGAAAATAATATAGATAAATCTATAGAAGAAGCACAAAGAACCATTGAAAGAGTAGAGGATATGGAACATATAGAGGATATAGATGATATACAAAAATCAATAAAGGAACTAGAGGTTTTAGCTGATAAAACAAAGAAAGCTAGAAAAATATTAGATATAGGGGATAGAGAAATATCGAAGATAGATAAAGAAAATATATTTGAAAGAATAAGAAAGGATGTCCTTGATAGATATCCAAATCCAAAAATAAATATCGATGTCGATATAGACACACCCATTCGTGTTCATACTCCACTAAAGCCTGCATTAGGGGAACTAATAGAGAACGGAATAAAACATAATACTAGTCCCTACAGTAGATATAAAGGTTAGAGAAGCAGACAAACATATAGTGATTGAGATATCTGATAATGGTGTTAGGTTGCCAGAAAGAGAAATAGATGTTGTCAAATCCGGAACAGAAACACCTATAGTACATAGTGCAGGAATCGGGCTATGGATTACTTATTGGACTGTAGAGATAAATAATGAAAATATAGAAATAAAGGATAACCAGCCAAAAGGAACAACCGTAGAAATCACACTACCAAAACACAAAAAACAACAAAAATAATTATTTTGTTTTATGCTTTCCGTAGCTCTACCCTAAATATACTTCACTCCGGTTTATTATCTTCTATCCATACCTCTCCACCAAATTCATCTATTAAAGTCTTTACCAGATATAATCCTATACCCGTCCCTTCACTTTCTAACCCTTTCTCTCCCCTACCAAAAACTTTATCTTTCATATCATCTGGGATTCCAGAACCGTTATCAGCTATAACTACAGTTACTGTATCTTGTTTTTCTTCTATTGAGATATCTATTTTAGGAGTTTCTTTATCATTATTTTTTATTACATTACTTAATATATTTCTAAATATTGAGGATATCATTTCGTTTGCTTTTACATTTATATCTGGGATTTCATCTTCTATAGTGAAGGCTGCATTTCCAAAAACTGTTTTTTTCTTTTCTATCTGATCAACTAGATAATGATCAAGATTTATAGGATATGTTCTAAGTTCTTCTTTTTCAATTGTTTGTACTAAATCACGGCTTATTTTTGTAAGCTCCATTATATGATTACAGGTATCAACAAGGAATTAGGTAGTTTTTTACCTGAATATTTATTTGAGATGGTAAGAATATTTTCTGGACTGGGTGATACAAACACACAAAAAGAACTTGAAGTATATAATCCAAGCGCTGATTCATGGACGGTTTTAAGTCAATACCCTCAGTCAAGTTTTGACGCCTGTGGTGTCGGTTCTGATAATTATTTATATTTTCATGGAGTTGACTTTTCAGCTATATATAAATATGATAGTGGTAATGATACTTGGCTTAAAGGTTTTACTCCTATATATCAAAGCTGGACCAATTTCCAAACCAAACGAGGGGTAAACCTAAGCAATGTATTTTATCTAATTGGAGTAAATCAAAACAAATTAGAAGCGTTTAAAATGGAATAAACATATTCAAAGATTTAACCCAAGATAAAAACTACCTATATATTTATTTATAAATAAAATATAACTAACAACCTCAGAGAAACTTAAAAAAATAGAAAAAACAGAAAAACAAAATATGTCCCCTGCAATTATGATAGGTATCTTCTATATAGTCTTAGCTTTACTAGGATTTTCTATAACGTTCTATATCTCTATACGTAAACTATCATATAGAAATAAATAGGTAAAAATCAACTAATTGAACGTCTGATTTTGTTGTAAAAACAGACGTTAAACCCTATACAAGGACTTATTTATAAAAGACTATATTTCTATTTTGTATATAGGAATTCGGGCATTAAATAAAAATAATTTCTTGCAGCATATCTAGTTTTTTGTTCAAAAAACTTCACTTTTCTTAACAAAAATTTTATTAATATATTTGTTCAAAAAAACTATGTTTATTTAACATGGAAAAAGCCGCTCTATACTGTCGAGTA
Source organism: Halobacteriales archaeon (assembly GCA_018609935.1). Next base: position 3,422 of record JAHENH010000013.1, read on the forward strand.
TCTACAGAAAACCAAGACATCGAACCACAGAAGCAAAAACTCAAAAAGTGGACGGTATATAAGGATCTGGAATATAATGTTTTTAAGGATCCTGGAGTTTCTGCTATAGCTGATAAACGTCCAGGATTTGAAAAAATGATGGAAAATATAGAACAGTTTGACGCTGTTAGCAATAACAAAACTTGACAGATTTGGAAGAAGCGTAAACAATCTTACGACATGGGCTCACAACCTGAAAGGTATGGGTATAGATCTAGTTGTTACGGAACAAAATATAGATACATCAACAAAAGAAGGAAGACTACTATTTAATATATTATCTGCTATGGCAGAATTTGAAAGAGAAATAATCAATGAAAGATTGAGGGCCGGCCTAAAACGAGCTAAAGAAGAAGGAACAATAGGACGACCAAAAAAGACCTACCTGTAGAAGAAATACAAGAAATGTACAATAAACGAGCAAATGTAAGTTTCTTAGCTAACCAATTTGATGTTAGCAGAAATACTATATATGACAGACTAGAAAAATAATATACTTTCTAACGGTATAACGTAAAATTTCACAATAAATATATAACTGATCCAAATAACGATCTATACACCAAATACAGAGTGTAAAAAACCAATAGACACCCCTCACTCTAAATGTAAAAACCAATAAATTGTAGAAAAAACCTAAGAAAATCAGACCAAAACCCCTCAATGTTATTTTAGACCTTATTACTGTATCAATATAGAAATTTAAATCCCTATCAAGTATACTAACGCCTGGTGAAGCTTCATTACTTCCTTCATCTTTAAGATTTACTCTATTCTTTTCATCATCAAAACGTATACTAACTAATCCTGCATCAATACACGAATCTTGATATATTCTTTTTATAACTGGTGAAATATCTTATCAATTTAGGATTATAAGTTAGATAGATATCTTTATGACTTTAGATAGTTTCTATCTTTTTCTAGATTTTTTAGTTCTCTAAATATGCAAACCTTAGGTCTTAGATGTAATAAAAGAAATTTTCTAAGACTAGGTATTTCTGGAATTAAAATCATCAAAGCTCCAATACCATCTAATATTAGCCCAATAGGAACTAAATTACTTAATATAAAGTCAGTGAACTACCCGCTACCTAATTTCCGATTAGGAAGGAGATTCCCTGTTCAACGAGGGAACTTATATTGCAGAGGTTCGGGACTCTCAGAGGGCTTAACTTCCGTCTGCCATCGACGTACACACATACACATTTTGTTTTGTCCGATGGACCTATGACGCTTCTTTCGAACAACTAGTATACAGTATACAGAAACATAAATGTACGGAGGTATCCGTGTAGCCCCTACCTAACAAGGTTAGGAAGAGGTATTACTACTTCCTTACAAACCCACATAAGTAAAGGTAAGGGAGTTCTACAACCCCCTTCATATACCCTCATAAGATAGAAAATAAAGGAGAGATTAAGCCTACGGAAACCTATTTTCTAGAAATTCTTGGATAGATAGTTTGACATTTCAGGTTGAATAGTAATTGATGGTGCAGGACACCAACAAAACATATTCACAAACTTTTGTTTAGACGACATCTAGGACTGCGATTGAGAGATATAGCTGTCCAATTCCTCCGATGATCATTATAGTTGCAGCAACGAGTTTTATCTTATTGACATACCGTCCAAAATCGCGCCACGAGTCCACTCCAGCACTCGTAAGCAAGGTTACACCTACCAGTGGGGCAGTAACGGATACTGCATAGACTCCCACCACAGCCATACCTCCAAAAATGGAAAACACCAATGCTTGCGTAACAACGCCAAGAAAGAGGGGAACTACACAGCCAGCAGCAGCAAGTGCGTAGACAGCTCCAAACACACCAAACCCGAGTACTGATTCCGGCCGTTGAGGTAATGAAGCATGTTTTGATGGCGTTCGGTCGAACAAGACAAGAATCCCAAACCAGATCAACCCTATTCCAACTACTGGTTCTAGAAGAGGTAACATCGATGTGAGCCATTGACCGAATACAAATGTAAGTCCAGTAATGGTTGCCAACGCTGCGAGTGACCCGATAGCAGCTGCGGAGGCCGGTAGAATCCCCAATGTATTGTTTTCTGTTTGCTGGATGTAATATCCAATATATCCAGGTAAGAGAGGGAACGCACATGGGGCGAAGAATGTTGCGAGACCCGCACTTGCCGCGAAGACTACTGTACCGTATAGTGGTTCTGATGTCATGTCGTATTGAGTACTTGATCGATCTGATTTCGAAGCGTGGATGTATTCGTAATGCCGCCGTGTTCCCACTGTAATGTTCCAGAGGCGTCAAAAATTGCTAGATATGGAAGTCCGTCTGCTCTGAGTGCTGCCATGAGGTTACTTCCAGGATCGAATCCAACTGTCCAGTCTCCATTGTGGTTTCTCCACCACTCTCTGATATCGTTTTTCGAGAGGGTTCCACCAATGCGTTCGTTTGTCACAGATACAAAAGCAACTTTATCGACGTATTCGTTATGGACTGTATTGAGTGTCTTCATTTGTTTCTTGCAAGGGTTACACCATGTCGCAAAGAGGTCAATAACGGTGGGTATATTGGGTATTGGAATCTGTAGTTGTTCCGCTTTAGACCCTCTTGCATCGATGGTTTCTACGGTTATAGGGAACAAAGAAGTGTTTTCTGACGGGAATTCTTTTTGTATGAACCAGACACTACCACTGGTCAGTCCAAGACCTGCGATTAATGTTAACAATCGGCGACGTTTCATGCATTTCTGACTTTCTTTAGGTCTGAAATGATTTGTTCGGGGTCGGGAGATTTCGTTCGATACGCACGTTCGACATATTCATCGCTGTTCACAAGTAATGTCAGTGGAGTGTGAAGGAACTTATATTTTCCATGATTGTGATTTGGTTGTTCCCCAGTCTGTGTTTGGTTGTGATTGCTTCCAGTTGATGGGTTTCTGTATTGTTTCTGAAATGTAACACCGAACTGTTCTTGTATGATTTGTTTGGCTCTGGCTTCTGATTTTGGACGAAGAAAATGCCAGTTTGCAGTATCTGGATCGATATTCATTTTTTCCGAGTATTGACGAAGTTGTTCTGCTGTATCACGTGTTGGATCAAACGTAAGTGGGAAGAACTCAACTTGGTCGCCGTATCCGTTGTTGAGTGCATGAGTCTGAACATTGCGCATCGTCGATATCAATACTGGACATACTGATGGACAGTTGCTGTAGAAAAACGTAAAAAGTCGAGGTTTCTCTACCGTACGGATACTTATCTGTCGATTTTCTAATGGTGCAGGAACTGTTACATCAGGTGTTTTCTCACCCCAATCTGGATAAGGAGTATCGGAACTGGAGAACTGTCGATCCGGCTCCGTAAGTACGACGTTAGGATTCGAATCATCCAGTCCAAGACAGCCTCCAATACCAACAACGCCAAACATTGTAAGTGCCTTTAGATAGCTACGTCGCTGCATACTCGTTTACGAGGTTATGCCTCATTAAATATTAAAGGCATTGCTGGTTTCTTAGATCTGAAAAGCATCAAAGGAATTAACCAACTTTCCAAATCTGTAGTTGAATAACTTCCGTATTGCCGAAGAAAGAGGGAAGATTTTTGTATTCTTGATAGTTAAACAAACATAGAATTTTGTCTAAGACTCAGATCCCCAACATAGCTATTGAATTTGATGTTGAATGAGACTCATCTTCGAACTAAAGCTTCAGATGTACTCTAATATGGCCTATAGAACCTAATTTAATAGTGTTAGCAAAAATCTATGAAATGGTATCTATTACTAATTTTTTGTTTATAGTTTTAAGAAAAACAAAGGTGATTAATCCTATTATACCTGCTGTTAGGAAAACTACATCTATTCCGAAGGTATATATTAACCCAAAGAAAATTTAGAAATTATGTAAAGTTTCTTCATTTAAATTTTATTTTTGTCTACATAGTTAAGCCAATTATATCAATATTATAAAAAATATAAAATTCCATAAAAACTATAACTTATAAATATTTTAGGAAAGAAGGTAACTAAATTAGCAACAAATAAAGACGGTCTATAAATTTAGGTACTGTTTTTGTTCCAGAATCCAGAACATAACTCCTGGAAGAACTGTTATTGAAGGATACCTAAAGTTCTATAACTGCATATACTGCTGGATCCAGCTACACACCAAATACAGAGTGTAAAAAAAACAAAACTGACACCCCTCGTCCTAATTGTAAGATATAGGGGCGATATCTAAAAAATAATTAGTCTATAATATAGATATAAAGACTTCAAATTGTAAAACAGTTTTATAACTATAACCCTCCTCAATATAGAGAAACTATACGATTTTTGTCCCAAGATATAGTAGACATTATATTTTTCCTTAAAAAATAGAAATACTGGTTTATTATCTAGATATTATTTTTTCCCTATACCGTATAGTTCTCCATCATTATTTGTAATAAATATCATGTCTTTAGAGATAGCTGGAGATGAATATATAGTGCCTATATCAAGTTTCCAATCTTCTTTTTTATCGGTGATATTCACTGCATGTAAGCCAGAATCACTCCCTACATATAAAGTATTATCTACAATACTAGCAGATGAATCAATGCTATCTGATAGTTGTATTTTCCAATTTACACTATCCTTATCTATAGAATAGAACATCCCTCCATCTACACCAGCATATACAGCCCCATCTTTTATTGTAGGAGAAGAACCATCAAAAGACCCTCTGAATCTATCACTGTCAGGATATCTCCGTTTTTCCTCTCCAGTATATGCATCTAAAGCAACTATATCATATCCACAACCTACATATAGCTTTTCCCTATTTCCAATAATCTCTATATTTTCCACAAATAGATTTCCATTTTTAGTTTTAATAATCTCTCAACAATTTTTTGCTATATCATCTATTTTATCTGCAAGTTAACTAGGATTTATTTGCTCCATACATATCTATTATAAGTCCCTATGTGAAAAACACCTTAGACATAACACTTAAAAATATATTTATATACGATTATAGAACAAAATATAAAAACTAAATTATAAATTAAATAACTTTTCTACTCTCATCTATAAACACTTATGTGGTTAACTCAACCTTTCCACTCAGGCATAGTAGGATGTAAGTTGAGACAATATAATAGAAAGGTTTGGGCTTCAATAGGAAGTCTGTGACTCCATAAGAATCCCATCCTTCAGAGTAGAGGGTATATCTCTTAAGAGGATTAATTTGTAATTTAAGATTTATTTTAGAATATAAGTTGATATATATAGTATTCTGGAGTTAAAAAACCAAGTTTCTTTAAGAGTGTGGTAGTTGACATTTATTTGTATGTTATTAAATCATCAAGAGTTAAGGAAGTTTATTGAAGAATATGATTTAATTAAAAACTATATAGATATAGATGCTCAATTAACCCCTAATGGTTTTGATTTAACAGCAAATGAAATTTTGAAGTTCACTACAGCTGGTAAAATAGATTTTTCTAATTCAGAACGTGAAATAGCTAATACTGTCAGTATAGAGACACAGAAGATAAACAAAGATGATAAATATGGATGGTGGGATCTATCTTCTGGTGTCTACAAAATAAAAACAAACGAAATAGTCAATATACCTAAAAACCTAGCTGGTTTTGCGTTTCCTAGAAGTTCTCTATTAAGAATGGGTGTACATATACAAAACGGAGTCTGGGATGGAGGGTTTGAAGGACAAAGTGAATTTCTATTAAAAGTGGAAAACACTGATGGAGCCATGATAAAAGAAAACGCGAGGTTAAATCATATTGTATTCATGAAAATGAAAGAAACACAATATGAATATGAAGGAAAATATAATCAATAAAACATTGGATTTATAATTTTGTTCTAATGATATCTTAAGGAATAGTACAGATAATATGTATCTAAAGAAAAGTTAAATAGATGTCTATTTTTATGTTTATAGATTCAACTATGGTTATATATGGTTAAAGAAGAAGAGGTAAATAAAGCTCTAAAACAGATTGTTAATTTTACAAAAAAGATGGGTAATTCTATACAGGGAGAAGCTCAGGGTAAGACAGGTGATGGTCAACCAATAGAAGGTTATAATATACAACATGGTGGGCATACAGTTAATGTTGTTACGGTTCCAGGATCTGAGTATTTCAGTATAATATATCCTTTTAATATTCCACAAAATATTGCATTACAGAGGAAAGCTAGTAATAAATCTCAGAGTGAGCTACAATCTAGAAATATAAACATCGATAAAAAGGACATACAGAAGGCAACAAACGATTTTAAGGAATATATAAGTGAGTTTGATTTTAAAAATATTCGGATGGAGTTCGCAAGAACAGTATCAATGGTTAGTTCCAAAGCTGCGCTGGAAATAGAGACAGAAGGAAACATCATTAAAGGATTTCAAATTAAGACTAAACTTTTCCCATATAGAGATGGTTTTAATATTGCTGAATTCGAGGAAAAAATACAAGAAACTGTAACTACAGGATGGACAGCAAGAGAGTTTCTGCAAGATAAATATAAACTAGATGAATTTATAGAGGGGGATATATCACATCAACCAACTACTAGAGATACAGATATGTATCAATAAAAATCAATAATTAATAAATAGTAAATTAACAATTAAGTAAAAATCAGAGAATTTCTCATTTTTTCTTTGGAATGGAAAAATATAAGACAAGATTTCTAGTCTAAAGTTAAGCAGAATTTTAAATAGAATAGTAGTACCTATCTCTAGTTAAATACAGATTTTTCATAATATCCTACTACATGATGTATATTTATTTTATTAGAGGTTTTAGAGTGAGGATATCTAAGGATTTTTGAATTTTAAGTTCTTTTTCAATTTTAATGTTTGAGAATATACTATTGCCTACAGATGGAAGTGAATGTTCTAAGGTTGCTGGAAATCACGCTATAGAGGTTGCGAAAAGATATGATTCAAAGTTACATATTTTATCGGTTGTTTCCTATGGGGCTTTAGACACAGTTGTACCTGAGGTTATGGAAAAGCTCAAAGAGGCAGCAGAAAAAACTGTAGATGAGAGTTCAAAACAAGCGAAAACTAGTAATGTTAAAAAAGTAAAAACATCTGTCCAAAAAGGACCTAATCCAACAAAATCTATTTTGAAATATATAGATGATAACAGCATAGACCTTATTGTTATGGGAACACATGGTAGAACAGGCCTTGACAGATACTTAATAGGAAGTACGACAGAAAAAGTAATGAGGGAAACTAAAGTTCCAGTGATGACAGTACCAAAAAATCCTTAATATTCTATAGGGTTATCTATAGAGAGTGTTTAGACCATTTCTTGTTATATTTACTTTTCTATTATGTTTAGATGTTTATAAGTATATTAAAATATCTTCAAATAATTTTTTCATATATCAGTTAATTTATCCAATATTCATATTTATTATAAATAAATATAAAGTAATTTGGCCAAGTCAGTATAAAAAATACGAAAATTAGATGATCTAAACTGGTTTTTATGAAATATCTTAGAATAAATACCTGTATCACTTAACTTGTTTAAACTGAAGATCTTTTTAGGATTCAGGTAGTAATAGTTCTTGTAGTTCGTCTATTTTTTTCATGTTATAGATTATTTTTACATTTTCTGTTAGAGGCCTGCCTATACAGGACAATCTAAAATTTCTATTTAAGTGGTTGTCGGATAGTATTGTATATCTAGGTGTTTCCACATCTCCGTTAACCACATATATTGCACAGTTTGCACATGCACCTCCTCTACATGAATAAGGCCAGTTATGTCCATTACGTTCCGCTGCATTTAGAACAGTTTCACCTTTTTTTACCTTGAATCTACCAAAATCTTTTTCATCTAAGTCAATACCCTTTACTTTTTTGAATAAATTCCTATCATTTATATCACACTCTAATTTTTCTATTATTTCATAATTAAGATATTCTATAGTAGCAGAAGTAACTTCTTTTTTGTTAGGTTGGCTGCTTTTTTTACTTTTGTTTTTAATCTGATTTATTCTCTCTTTTATTTCCTTATTTTTAAGGTCTTCATAGGCACTTTGTATACGTTTAAATTCCTCTTGGTTACCTCCTAAATCAGGATGCACTTCCTTTACAAGCTCTCTATACGCTTCTTTTATATCATCTATATCAGCATCCTCATCCAACCCAAGAATATCATATGAAGACGACACTAATATAATATATACCACTCAAAAATAAAATAGTTATATATTTTTAAATAGTAAATATTTCACACCTCTTAATTATATAATCTGTTAAACAATAGTGAACTAATCCGACCTAAAGAAATAGATTTCCCTGTAAACATAAGAAATTTAATGTAAAAACATCCAATTATAAATACCCACAATCTAAAAGAATTTTTGCAGTATTACAGGCCTAAGTATAGATCTTTTATCGTTTGTCTGATAAACCTCACTATGTTCCTCTCATACACTATCAAATACAGTTCTTATATACAGAAAAATAAGAGAGTTTAGTGAACCCTCCTAATATCGTTTATTGTCATATATAAACAAGGATATTACTACTTACTAGTATAAACCTACATAAACCAAATATTTGGAAATGGTGACTGGGATAAATCACAGAAAAAATCAGCTTTAGATATGGTTAGGTGACACAAAAGATAGTTTTTATCTCAATCCATATTATTTTGAAATGGCTGATTACCTATTTAATATATATCCGGAAGGATGGATACTGATAGAAGAACAATATTCTGATCCAAATAGCGTTGATGGTTACAGTGAAAAACTCTCGGAAGAAAAAGCTAGAATTGCAATTAGAAAAATTGAGGAAAAATTAGGTTATGAATTACTTGGGAAAAATGATATAAGTCCTATGACGGATAAAAACCTAAAAAACTCCTTTGTTAGGCCTGCTGGATTTGATGAAGAAGGAAATCTAATAGTTGGCGAAGGAAATGAGGAAAAAATGAAAAATATAGAAATTGAAAAAAATAATACAGATAAGTAAGACATATACTATGTATACCAAATTAATTAATTCCTAGGTTTCTGTTATCTCTAAGGAGGCAGCCATATTAGTAAAGTCAAAATTCTGTTAAACTAATCTATTTGAAGCCTGAACTCTTCGTGTCAGGTATTTCACTAATAGTTCATATATTATCTTGTTTTTTATAGAGAAATCTATAGAATATTTTTTCTTTTAGTGTGGGGTAGATGTAGTGTAATTATAATTTTTTTCATAGTTTTTATATATTATTCGTGTATTATTCTTTAAAGAATATCTTAAGAATATTATGGTTAAGGTTACAGTAGAAATACCAGATGAACTATTAGACGATCTAGAAGAACATATAGGGGAAAATAAAAAATTTGTAAATAGGTCAGAAGCAATACGGGCATCCATAAGAAAAACACTAGACATAATGGATAATATAGATGAAAGACATGGAAGATTAACAGACAAAAGACAAAAATAGATATCTATGAAACCTAAACGAAATAAAAATCTAAAAGGAAAAAAAACAAGAAAACAAAATATTGTTCCTGTCTCAGAATACTTCTATAGCCTTCAAGGAGAGGGACGCCATATAGGAACTCCTGCTGTATTTCTACGTACATCAGGCTGTAATTTTTTATGTGGTGGAAAAAAAGCTAAACAAGAATACAAAAATACAAAATATGAAAAGAAAACCAAGGAAATGGCTGAAAACCTAGAAGCTAATAAAGGATCTTGGATATGTGATACTATATCTGAGTGGATGGAAAAAGAAAAATTTACAAACAGAGAATTATATAGTGAGTGGAGAAAAAAAGAGTTCATAGAAAAAATCGATGAAGGAAGCCATATAGTTATAACAGGAGGAGAACCACTTATACATCAAGACAAAATAGTAAGGTTTCTCGACTATTTAGAAAAAAAAGGACATAATCCGTTCATAGAAATAGAATCTAATGGTTCAATTTGGCCCAAAAAACAACTTCAAAAACATATAAATCAGTATAATCTTAGTCCAAAACTTAGTAATTCAGGACTGAAAAAAGAAACTAGATACAAACCAGAAATAATTAAAAAATATATATCAAAATACACGGATAATAATTCCAATTCTATAACGGCTGACCTTAAGTTTGTAGTAAGCTGTCAAAAAGACTGGAAAGAAATCCAAGAAAAATATATATCTAGGTTTGATATTCCAAAAACAAATATATATTTGATGCCAGCAGGAAAAAACCAAAAAGAACTACAACTAAAAAGAAAAGATATTATAAAACTAGCAAAACAGACGGGAACAAAATATACAGAAAGACTCCATATAATGATATGGAACAAAACCACAGGAGTATAAACTTTCTCGTATTATATGCTTGATTTCGATAAATTCACTGAAATATTTTATAAATCTTGAAAAGTCTCTTAGAAAAAAATGAATCATAAATTTTTAACCAAAGATAAATATATTCAAAAGGTTGCTGCTGAAACTAAATATATCAAAAAACAAGATTAATAGATTTCATAGAAATACGTATTAGACCAAGAAAAGAATAGAAAAAGAAATTCCAAATATGTGAAGTTATTGGAAATGACGTTTGATATATTAGGGTCATACCATGGCATTTAAATCACCATGGTATATATAGTCATAAAAGATTAAGCCATAAAAAATTTAGGCACACCAAAATAAACAACAATTAAAGCCTTGAAACGTGAGAATTTCCTTCCTCATAGAATCTTAGCTCCATTTTTCCACCGTTCGAAACACCTATTCGTTTATCTCTAACTATCTTACCCTTAAATTCTCTTTCTTCAATCCATAGGTTTGAATCTATCAAATCTATCCTATTGTGATCTTTCGTGATTCCGAATGCTTCAGTAAGCTTTCCAGGTCCACTACACAATTCTTTCTTTTCATTTATTCTACGGTTTTCTTTCATTCTTTCAAGACCCTTTAGTGGTTTAACAGCACGTAACAATACAGCTGAAGGATTTCCATTTAGACCTGTCACTACATTAAGTATATTATGTATACCATATGAAATATATACATAAGCTTTCCCGGGTTTCTTGAACATAGGTTTATTTCTGTCAGTCATCCCTGAAAAAGCATGGGAAGCGCGGTCATCTGAACCATAATAGGCCTCAGTTTCAACTATGCGTCCTATCAATTTCGTACTTTCTTTATGAATTAACTCACAACCTATCAGTTCTTTTGCAACAGCTTTTGCATCCCGAGCGAAGAAATCATGATTCATAATAAATTTAGAACTGTAAGATATTTCTACATAGCTCTTTATTTATTATAGGAAGATATATCCTAATAACTATTAAAATAATTATTTTTATTTTTTCTTCAATGGATTTTTTATTTTATTTTAGTTCCATTATAATGGATAGATCTGATTTATCTTTTAGACATAGTTTACAGATGAATATACCTTCAGTAGTGAAGAAAGGTTTGTTACATTCTCTACAGATGAGTAAAGCGGCTGCCCCTAGGGATTAACCCTGGGTTGGTTCACAACTTTAGTCGTGGAAGGATAACTATAGTAAATAATAAAAAACTAAATAGATAAGACATATATATTAATATTTTTTTCAAGATAATTATAATTTTTTTAGTGCTTTTGAAATATAACGTGACAGGTCTATATTTTCTTCATTGTATTTTCTTAGGTATCTGTAAAGGTTTATACAACAATCTCTCAGATCTGGATCTTTTGTAGTTGAGACTTCTAAACCTAAATCTTCATATTTTTCTTTTTTTATTTGTAATGGATCTATATATCCTGTATGGAACCGTGGAACTGCAGAGAATTTATCATCCTTACCTAACAAAAGATCATTACATGAAACTCCATATCTTTTGTTATCAGGGTATACACATGGAGAAAGTGTTGTAATAACCCAAGCATCATTACTTGGATCTCCAAAATTAGAATCGAAAGAACGAAATGCATTACGTTCAGCATGTATTATCTTACCATTTTCTAATTTCTCAGATACTTCATATATAGATTTCTCACCATCTATAATTGCAGCTCCAACCACTCTACCTCTTTTATTTGATTCTTTGATATACTGAAGAACACTGCGAAGATGACTATCCAAATCATCCATATAAAATAAAAAACAACCTAAAAATAATTTAAACCCAATAATTTTCATTACAAAATACAATCCACCTTAATTTGGATAAATTAAAAGAGTTTAGTAGTTTTTTCAGGAGGAAAAATCATCTGAAAAAATAAACTAAGAATACATAGACTGTAGTGTTTATGAGGTATAATTTGACAATAAATCTTAGTTATATCACCACCATGCAAATATACAATAAGATACAACCAACATACAAAATAGCGGTTGAAAATTTTACGGAACTATAAAATAGTTAAAACTTATCTATATACATTATACTCGTTTATTTGATTAAAAAATATTGGAGATTTAATAATGGAGAATAGTTTTGGCGAATATATTTCTAGAAAATAAAGAAATTGAAATAGGGATGGAGAAAAACCAAGAATTTATAAATCAACATGTATTTTTGATTGACTGATATATCATTTATTTTTGTATTTTTTAGTTCTATTTCTTTTACTACACGGTTTTCATAGTTTATAATATCACTTTTGTCATTTAAACAATATTTTTTGTTTTTTTAAGACAATTAATAAACTTTATTGTTTTTTTTATCTGTGAAAAACCCTATATAGCCGAAAATAACGGTATTTATTTAGGATTATATGTTAAGTAGGATTAATATTATTAGGATGTTTTCTATGTGTGTAGTATCTAAAAAGTATATGCCTGAGATAGTTGAATATAATTGTCCTATTTGTGGGGAAGAAATAATTGGATATGAATACGATCCTAATTTAGCCCATGCACAACAGTGTAGAGAACTAAAAGAAAATGGTGGTAATAGAACACCTAAAGAAATAGCTGAGTACCTAGAAATGAAATGGAAAGAAGCAAAAAAGAATAATAGATAAATAAAAATAGAACACAAACTCAAATATATCTATAAGACTAATTAATTTTTATTGTTATTATCTATTTGAAATAATGCCCTATATAGTGTTCTTAAAGAAACATCAAATTTTTCTGATAGTTTTCTACAAATATCTAGGTATTCTTTATAATTATCTACAGTAAATTCGGTTTGTTTCTCTGGAAGGTGACTAGTTTTATGTAGTGTATTCCATACACGTCTATCTATAACTGTGTATTTATTTGGATCCATAAATAGTAGGAATGATGATGTAATTAGAACTCCTATACCGCTAAGTAATGTAAGATGTTTTATTTTCCACTCTACAGGTATATTATTTAAAACTATCTTCATTATGTGGTGTATATAATCTATGTCGTTTTTCTTGAAGTAGGATATAGATCTTGGAAATTTCTATTTCACTATCCATAAGATCTTTACTTGTATATGATTCGTGTCTAAATATTTTAGGAAGCTCTTTGAGTTTTCTATCCTCTTCACTCCTTGAGGGGCTACTCGGAGAATACTTTTTGGTTTCCTCTAAAATAAAATCCCTATTCAATTCCATACAATATAAAAACAAAAAAGAACTCTAAACAAATTAAAACCAATACATATAAAAAAAACTTATTTAATACCCAGAAACTGTTAAATAAATCTTATCTATTAATTTATTTTCTATATTAATCAATTTTTATTTTTGTTTTCTTATGCGTATAAATTCAAGGGTCATATTTTGTATTTTAATATATATCTTTAGATTTTTTGAGGATAATTCTAAAATATATTAAGTACTTAATTTATATTATGAAGTTTGAGTGTACTGACTGTGGATGTATAGTTGATAGAGGAGATATAATATCAGAATGTGGTAATGAAGACTGCTGCTGTAGCCATCTAAAATAAAATATCTTATAGAAGATCCAAGTAAATAGATATGTAAAACAATATATTCTAGAACTAAATCACAAATAAATCTATAAATCAACAGAAAGAAATAGAGCCTATAGAATCAAATTTATATCCGTTTTTAATCTTGAGGTTATGGATTTATATGGTTACGGATTTATAGAGTAGCTAGTCTTCTAAAGATTTAAATATTTAGTAAAGGTGAAAGTCATTCTAATATATTTTTTTAATTTGTTCTCCACCAGTCAATAATTTTAAAAGTAGGGATATATTCTAAGGCTTTCTTTTGCTCTTCATATAAATTATCTAACCATTCTTCTAGAAGTTCAAACTGTAATTCTTCAAACTTTTGTAGACTTTTCCATTGTATTTTCTCTGCTTCCTTCAGGTTTTCAAATTGTGTATTCTGTAATTCTCTTATATTTTCTTGTAAATCCTCTAAAACTTCTTTTTGATTTTCTTGTAGATATCCTTGTAAAATCTCTAATGACTTCCTTTGGCTTTCTTTTAAATTTTCTATTTGTATGTCCTGTAATTTTTGTAGACTTTCCCATTTTACATCCTGTATTTTTTCTAGATTCTCTTCTAGATCTTCAGTCGTTTCTTCTTGATTTTTCTGTAATTCTCTTATATTTTCGGCCTGTATATCTTTTACTTTCTCTATATCCTTTTGAATATTTTTCTGTATATCTTTCCAATCTATACTTGTAAACTCCTCCACAATTTTTATCAACTCGTTTGAACCCTCTTTACCCATTTATACGAATATTTAAATATACGTAAATAAAAGATTAACCCTATTAGCAGAATCAAGGGAAATATCTAGGCATATTCGGCCCGTCAGCTTCTCTAATCTAAGAGGATAAAAGTTGACAGTGATGAATTTCTGTATTTTTGCAATTGTAGTTTTTTAAAAACTATAGTTAAATTTACCCTGTATATCTAGATTTTTTAGGTTTCTATGGAGTTCCAGCTATGGGTATCAATGAAAATGTAATATATGAGAGTATTGTGGCCAGTGTAGGACTGATGATCCAAAATGCAAGAAACCTTACAATAGATGAGGTATCAAATAATTCTACAATATTTTCAATGTTTTCTATATTTTCCTCACCAATACTTGAAACATTATTTTTTATTCCGCTTTCTTTGGAATTTTTAGATATTTTATATTCTATTTCAGATAAGGATATTGGCCTTGATGCTCTACCCCAACCTAGACCTACAATACACATAACAGTAGATAATGCTAAACTAATAGGTACACCTAGCCAAGATGCTACCGTTGTAATACTTGCGGAAACAACCATAACAATTATTGCTGCTAATAATGGTAGTTCAGTTAGGTCATTTCCTACAGACTCCATAGTACGTCTAGCAATAGAGAATGCTCCAATACCTATAGCTAACGTACCAAGAAATATAGCTAGGTCAGCCTCTATAATTCCTCCTCCCACAAGAGGGGCTACAGCATTAGCTACATTACTTGCACCAGCGCTAAAAGACATATAACAAGCAATAATTAATACAATAAATGTACTAACCACCTCTCTTGTCTCGGTTCCAGGACCTAGTTTTGGTATAGGTATTTTCCCTTCTCTATTTAAAACTAATAGTGGACCTTCTGACTTTTTTATAGCAAATTTTTTATCAAGGTATAAATACATATATCTTCCTATAATTGTACCACACCAAAAACCCACAACAGGAGAGCCAACCCACCAGATAGCTATCCTTCCTACAACACCCCAATTAACTGTATTTGTAGCAAGGCCCAAACCAGTAACAGCACCAACAGCTGTCATAGACGTTGATACTGGTACTCCATACAAATTCGCGACCAACATACCCAGACCAATAAATAATAATACAATAATAATTGCTTCAATAGTAAATACTGAACCTGGAATAATCCTTTCTCCCAGAGTATTAACTACATTACGTCCTATAGTCCATCCTCCAAAAAATACAAAAAAAGTCATTAGGGCTGCTGCAACAGTTTTGTTTATTATTTTTGCCCCCACGGAAGGCCCCCAAGCTACACCAGTTGATGACCCCCCAATATTAATCCCTACAAATATGGACCCTAAGATGCCTAGAATAAAAAATAAAGATATAGAAACCATAAATTAAGTTATTCTTTCATACTCGTATATTTTTCTTATTCTATTTTTGAATTAATCCTTACAGTAATATATATTTGTTATATAGGATAGCATTTATCTAACAACGGTCACAGGTACCGATGATTTACGGAATACAGTCTCCGCTACCTTCCCTACTAGTATACGATCTTTAAGTGTACTTTGATTACTACCTATTATTAATGTATCAAAATTTGTTGAATTCTCAATTATTACTTTTGCGGGATTCCCCCAATCAACTTCCGTAATTATTTCTTTTCCATATTCATCTGCTATTTCTTTTGCTTTATTAAATACATCATCTGCTTTTTCTTTTGCTGCTTCTTCAATATCTCCCTCAAGAGTCAATCCAACTATTTCCCCCATCATAGGAGAAGGTTCCCCTACAACATGTAATACAGTTATCTCAGCATCAGAATGTACCTCAAGTGTATATCTTAATGCTTTTTCACTTGTTTCCGATTCATCCATAGCAACTAGAACTCGAAATACCATCTATCAAAATATATCTTATTAAAAAAATAAAGCTTATGGGGAAAATAGCTAGAATATTATCTACAAACATTTTATTAAATATCAATCTCTGTAGTATCTATGATCTAACACAATCTTATAAACAACAGACGTCAAAAAATAGATTGAAAAATTTGATCTATTTTTATAAAGTAAATATACATTAAAATCTCCAGATAATGTATTTCTAAATTGATTATAGATCTCTGTTAAAAAATATAAAAAAATACACAATAAATTTTGATGAAATAAGATCTATATATCGTAAAACCAAATCTCAGACCAAATAAACATCTCTAAAAAACTCCGACGTTTCAGACAGCTATAAAGAAAACCCTATCTAAAATGTATTTTCTCAACTAAAATCTTTTTGAAAATTTATTTAGAAATTCAATTAAATACGGAGGGAGAGATATAGATATTTATGTAGGTAAACTTGAACACTGTTTTTATATAGAGTCCGACAGTCCTAGTATACCAGAAGATAAAACAGATAAAGTACTAGAAAAAGGTTATTCTAGCTCTGAAGAAGAGGGTGGTTTAGGCCTTTATATTGTAAAAAAGGTAGTAGAGATTCATAAGTGGAAAATAGAGATAAAAGAAAGTAAATATAGTGGATTCAGATTTGAAATTACTCCAGTTAAAAAACTTAAAGTAAATAGTTAAAACTTTAAAGTTTATTTTTCAATTATTTCAGCATTTTTTGCGTTTTCTTTTACACTATATATTCCGTTTTTTGCATTTTGTTTTGTGGAATATCCTTCCCCACTATCTGCTATAATATTTCCATTTTGATGTTTTAACCTCCATCTCCATTCTCCTGATTTGTCTTTATAGAGTTCAAATCTAGCTTTGGTTGACATTAATCTATAAATAAATTTTAGTTTTTTGACACCTATATTTTTTTATATAATAAATAAAATATATAAGTCCCATGTAGTCACAGCTATCCTTGTTATAGTTATTCCTAATAGTATACCTATAAGATATTTCTTTGGTATCATATTCCATAATATGTAAACTATTTATAATGTAATTATCTTAAGTAATAGTAGCCCAAGAATTTCTAGGTTATTGAATATAATTGATGGAATTGTATTTAACTCCTCTAGATTTTGTATATATATCCATAAAACGTGGTTATGATATCTTCTATACCAAATAATAAGATCCTAATATCCAACATGTCTCTGAGTTTTTATAGACCAAAATATCTATTTTATATGAATTATTTATAGGTTCTAGCATAGAAGCGTATAGTATTTATTTTATTTTTGTAATGTATTTATTAAAGTATAGTGAACTCGGATTACCAGCGTCTTTGTTTTTGCTATTAACTATTAATTATATTGGCTAAATTGGATTTAAGGCTAAATTTATTATTTTACCTGAATGGAAATTAATAATATAAAGTCATTTTTATATTATTTAGATTTCTGTTTTTATTGATATTTTAGGTTTTTTTAGATATTTGTTTTAATTATTTTTATTTTTATTATTTATTTGGTTTTTATATTTTTAATATCCAAGTTCATTTTTATTATAAATAGCTTTATTATATAATAATATATACTTTTAATCTATTTTTCTTTACATTTTTTTAATAATTTATAATTATATAGGAACTTTTATAAATATCTATTATCTATATATAATCGTAATATGTCAATATTAAGCTGTGATAGTTGTGGAATGGAAATAGTCCTATCACCAAAATATGATAATTATAAAGGAAAAATTGAATGCGGAAGCTGTGGATCAGAGTATAAAGTAAAAATAAAAAACGGAATAGTGATAAACAAAGAAATAACAAGAAAAGTGGCACTCGCCTGAACTATCTTATATAAAAAAGGTTTCTTCCCTATCATAGAGAGAGATTGATATACAGAAAGATAGATTGATATACAGAAGCTCTTACCCTTAAAAGAATTATATTCACACTATCATCCACACCCACTAAAAACCATACAAACACTACAAAAATAAAAGTAACATTATCATTAAAATGAAACCTAAGACAGTTTAGTAACCACAACTAAATTTTAAATTAATAGTAGAACATATAAATATCTGGTAGAAGATCTTTTCCTCTACTTACAAATTATAGAAACTATTTCAAGTCAAAAAAAATAATTCACAGAAAATTCACCTATATTTCCCGACCTTACTCCAGTTTTAGTTCATATATCATAAATAAATCTCAACATATAACATCTAATTTTAAAAAAAATTAATTAAATAATATTCCTATAGATGTATAACTAATTTTAGTTTAAGTCCCCTAAATGTATTTATGCCAACATTAATGGATACTCACATAGAAAATAGAGAAAGAGTTCAACCAAACCATACAAATAGCCATAATACAGCACATGGAGGAATAGTAATGAAATGGATGGATGAAATTGGAGCTATGTCTGCAATGCGTATAGCAGGAAATACATGTGTTACTGCTAGTATGGATGAAGTTGATTTTAAACTACCAATCTTTGTTGGACAAACAGCCTTGATCAAATCCTATGTATACGAAACAGGTAAAACTAGCCTTAAAGTTAGAATACAAGCATTTAGAGAAGACCCAATGACCGGTGAAAAAGAACAAACAACAGAGTCATACTTTATCTATGTAGCAGTTGACAATAATCATGACCCAACCCCTGTCCCTGAATTAAAAATAAATAATGAAAAGAGCCGAAAACTTCGACAAAAAGCCCTAAAAAGAGAAGAAGAAATCACCAAAAACTAAAAAAATAATTTAAGCTAAACACGTATCAAACAAAATATCATATAGACTAATCACTCAATAAATTTAAAGCTGAAGCTTATCAGCTCTGGACCCTGTATCTTTTTATATATTAGGAGTGATTATTCAGTTTTAGGAGATATTTTCTATGATTACCTATACTAACTGCTTTTTAGCTAAAAAAGCCAATATAAAGTTGATTGCCATCAATACAACAGTCCTAAAAACCTGCAACTATTAGTTAATAAATTCAATCTTTATTTTTAGCCTTTATCTTGATTAATTTTCTATCTTTAGTTTTAACTTCAAAAGTTTCTCCACAATTCTTACATTCTATTTCACCTTCATAATTATTATGACTATTTCCCAGATTTATTCCTTCACGACATTTAATACAATAAATAATCATACATTTATCTATAATTTCTTTCAACACTTATAATTTCAATGCTATAGATCCAAATATCTAATCTATATATAAAAATAAAATTCTTAATAAATATAATACAATGCTATTCTAGTTTCCATCCTATAAAAGATTCTTCCAAAGGTATATCTAAAGCTTTCAAAAACTTTGCCAGACCTATATATATACAACAAAGATGTCCAATAGCTATGATTTCTCTATCTGTACAGTGGTTTTTTAATTTATTATGTATGTTATCCGATATATCTTGATATATAAATGAATTTATATATTTTATTAGGATTTTTTCTTTTTTTTCAAATTTATCTATCTCTTTTTTCCCTATTGATGATATAGTTTCTTTGGTAAGTATGTCTTTTTCCAAACATACTTTTGCATGTTGATGCCACTCATATTTTGAATCTGTTTGTCTTGCTACAGTAAGTATAGCTATCTCTCTATCTCTATCAGAAAGATTATCATATATTGAATCTATATACTCCAGCATTTCCCCAAGGATATCTGGATTGTTTCCTAAAGCTCGAAATATATTTAATTCTGCTAGATCAACTGAATCAACAAGACATGGCATTTTCGATGTAATTTCCTCTACATCTAAAAGTGAAACACGGGAATCCATATATTATATTTATCGGCAGACTTTATTTATCCTTAACATCTAAAATACTAGTATAATATAATAATATAGACTCATTCTTCAAAGTTTGGGTACAGTAGTACTTATCTGGTTTATCATATAGTTTTGGTTAAGAAAATTATCAAATATTTTATTTTTTTAATAATTTCCAAGTTACTATGGTAAATGCTAAAAAACTTATGAGAAATCGATTCCCGTTTTCTAGGAAAACAAAGACACGTTCAATACCTGAGGATCCCTACCTTGAACCATATCAAGCCCAGTACGGAGATGAACTTCACTTGTTGGTCCTGCTTTTTCTATTTCAAATAATATTAGTCTTAATCCTTCTTCTGTTGAATAATAGATAGGACCTTTTAAAATAAAAAATTGGTCATAGATAGACCAAAAAAGATTAACTCCGTTATAAAAAAGATCTAGTCCTATAGACACAAATGTTAAACAAAATATAATAATTATAGTTAATTTTTTTCCAAATCCACCCCACATTTTCCTTATATATGACTCATTACGAATATAAAAATCATATATAAAAAGTATAGACAATATAAGTGGAAAAAAGATATTGTGTAGTAGTGCTCTATGTGTCCCTCTCCAAAAAATTTCTGTTAGAGCATCTAAGTCAGGTAATATGACAACACCTATAACTAAAAAACTGTTTTTAGATTTAATTTTTCTTCCAAAAAGCTAGTAGCTATAAAGATAGCTATTGCAATATAAAAATTACGGACGGCATAAAAGAAACACCTCTTTAAGACATATTAAAATTAATCTATAAAAAATATTAAAAATAAATAGCTATTATGGACAAAATAAAACTAAGCTTCTTTTTTGTTATCTGACCGATTTCAGAGATTTTTTGTATCATAAGTCTTAAGCTATCGGTTTTTCGGTGAAACAGCAAGTAATATATTTTATTTAGTAAATACTTCTAAGACTTATTCTGTATATAAACCCACAACTGGATAAGAATTGAATCTTTTGACACTACAAAATATAATACTTGATTTGTTGAAAGAAAAGATACTGAGTTCAGAAGATAAGTTCAATTTTGTAGGCGAAAAACACAGTGAGAGACTTCTTGGGACTTTCGTAATATTGATAGTCTAAAAGTGTCTGATTTTTTATATGGTATGGTCTAATCAGGACTGGTGGCCGAACCTGCTAAGACTTGATATTCTTGACGATAACATCCAAAATGTTAATCCATATGGAGATGACTTCGATTACGCAGAAGAATTTCAGAAACTTGATCTCAAAGAGGTAAAGTCAGACATCAAAGAAGTAATGACGAATCCCAAAAAGTGGTGGCCGGCAGACTACGGTCACTACGGACCGCTGTTTATTCGTATGGCGTGGCACAGTGCCGGAACATATCGAACCATTGACGGCCGAGCTGGAGCTTCCGGAGGTCTCCAACGCCTCCCACCGGAGAGTAGTTGGCCTGACAACGTAAATCTTGACAAGTCCCGCCGCCTGCTTCAACCTGTCAAACAGAAGTATGGCCGAAAGCTCTCGTGGGCTGATCTAATCGTACTAGCAGGAAACGTTGCCTTGGAATCAATGGGTTTCGAGACGTTCGGATTTGCTGGTGGCCGCGAAGACGAGTTCAAACCTAACGAGGCCGTTGAATGGGGTCCTGAAGAAGAATGGGAAACGACTTCACCCGAACG
>JAHENH010000014.1 GCA_018609935.1 Halobacteriales archaeon
TGGGCCCAATATTCAAATATGTAAATAAAATATTTTTTGAAAAATCATATTTTTTATTTTTATATTCAGTCCTTATTTTATTTTGAATCTCTCCTCTATGAGAAGAAAAAAGAACTGTTCTGTCACCCCAATTTTCCATTCTTCTTTCTAAAAATTTGTGATCTCTAACTGGTTTATTTGTATCAACTAAATCTAGTTTTCTTAGCATATTTCCAAGCTCAGTAGCACTAGACCCTGAAATATATCCAACAACAGGTACTTTATTATTTTTACTAGCAGCAAGCAACTTCGACATTGCTTTAATATAACGTTCTTTTATACTATCACTGAAAGTCTCTATAAAAGATAAAATTAGTGAGCCATCATATATAACAACTGGTGGATTATCTTTTTCACTATATTTTTCAATTCGGCTTTTCAAAACATTCATTTCTTTTTCAAAACGAGTAGCTGGAACTTCCTGATCATCAACTTTAATATAACCAGAAGAATCTTCAAAAAGTAAATCCTCAGGTGTCAAAACTACAGCTTCTATATCTTCTTTATACTCACCGTTTGAACTATGCTTGTTAACAATCCATACTACTTGTACTAGACCAATGGCTTTTTCATATTCACTTATAGGATCAATTTGTGAACCGTCTGCAGCAATGGTATATAAATTCTCAAGTTTATTTTTAGCCCAATCGTTTACATCTTGATGACAACTCCATTCAGAGCTTTTTTTGAAAGGAATAACTATATCATTATATCTTTCTAACTCTTTTGTCGGTAAAGCACCAGGAAATTCAAATTTTCTAAGCCTTTCATTTATATCTGTTAAAGATAAATTTTCTATTTTTCTTGTTGCTTTTTTATGTTTTTGTATAGATTTTTCATTTATATTACCTGTAAATTCAGATGTTTTCTTTTCTAGCTCTTTTATTATTTGATTTTTATATAACGGCATTATTGAGAAACCACCTCTGTAGCACCATCAACTTTCTCTAATGTAATAGCATGTTCAGTAATACTTTCAAAAGTATCATCATGGCTTATAACAATTAATTGTTCAAATCCTTTTAAGTCTTGTAGTTTATCTACCAAATTTCTTCTCTTTTCATTATCTAAATTAGAAGTTGGTTCATCAAGGAATACTATATTAACATTACTTAATGATTCAAGAATGGCAAGTCTTACAGCCAGAGCGGCACTCATCTGTTCACCACCACTTAACTTATTAAATCTCTTTTCATTACCGTTTTCTTTTACTATAATTTCATAGTCTGTCTTCCACTCTAATTCCTCTGTAGGATTACCACGCAGTTCTCTATAGATTCTGTTAGCTTCATTCGAAATTTGTTTTACTAATATTTCAATCATTAATGGACGAGCGTCTTTTATAGTTTCCCGTACAAATTTACCGAACTCTAAATCAGCATCCAATTTTTTGGATTCTTTCCTTTTTTGTTCTAATTCCTCTTTACTTTTTTCCAACTTTTTTATTTGTTTTTTTAATTCTTCTAGATTTTCTTTTTTTGACTTAACCTCTCCAGAAAATTCTCCAGTCTTATTCTTTAAAGTTGAAATTTCGGTTTGAACCACTTTATATCTATCGTCACTAAATCTTTTTTCTTTTTCTTTTATTTTTTCTTCAAGTTTTCCCTTTTCATCTTTAATTTTTTCTATTTTATTTTCTAGTTTTGTTACTTTTGATTTACGTTCCTCAACTTTTTCTGCAGTATCTTTATTCCGCATATATTTTTTGTGAGGTTTTTCCAATATATCTAACCGATCTTTTATATCTTGGATTTCTTTGTCTAAATCTTTATAGCCCTCTAACTTTTTTTCTAATTCTTTAGTTTCATCTGTTAATTTTTTTAGTTCTTTCTTTTCTCTTTTTAGATTTGATCTAGCTTCTTTATTATTATTAAAAATAGTTTTAGCCTCTTTATATTCTGATTTAGAGCCTTCTAAAATTTTTAGTTGACCTTGAATTTCATCTTTATCAATAACTTCTTCCTTTAACTCTTTTATTCTATCCTTTATTTTTTGAATTTCTCTTTTATATTTTTCTTGGTTGTTTTCCAAATCCTTTAGTTGTTGGTTAAGATCATGTAGCCTATTAACCTGTTTATCAGCTTTTTTAGCCTCAGATAATTCATCATGGATTTTTTCCATTTCTTTTTTTATATCATCTATTTTTTCCTTATTCATCTCCATTTCTTGTCTTTTTTCTTTTAAAACTTCTTTTCTATGGCTAGGATCCAAATCTTGTCCACAAGTAGGACACCTAGCAGATTCTGCATTTTCTAATACATCAATTGATTCTTCCAAATCATCAAGTTTAGCTTCAAAACCAGCTTTTTTATTTTCCAACCTAGATTTTTCTTTTTTGAGTTCCTCTAATCTGTCAGCAATATCTTTTAATTTTTCAATATCAGAGATTTTCTGTTTCTTTTCCTCAATAGAGTCTTCAATTTGGCTTAGTTCTTTCTTAGAATCTTCCAAATTAGTTTTAAGTCTATCTATCTCTTGTTCGGTTTTTTCTAATTCATTTAATTTTTGTTCTAATTCCTCTTGTCTTTCTTTTTTAGGTTCTAACTCATTTATTTTTTCTTCAGCATTTTCTGCTTTCTTAACTTTTTTTTCTAAACTTTGAATTCTTTCTTTAATTTTACCTTTTTGCTTTTCTAAATTATTTATTTTATCTTTTAGTTGATTTCTCTCTTTGTTTTTGCCACGTAGGTTCTCTAATTTTTTACTTTTCTTTTCATATTCTTTATATTTTTCTTTTACTTCTTTCACCGTTTTTTTAGCTTTTTTAGCCCTATTCAAAGATTTCCTAGCATCTAGTAAACTCTCTTTTTTATATTCTATACTCTGAGTTTTTTGCTGAATTTTATTTCTTAAATCATCTATTTTTTCTTTTAAATTTTCTAATTTTTCCTTTTCTTGTTCTAAATTATTAAGGCGATTTCTTGCCTTTTCTAATTTTTCCTCTTTTATCTTTATTTCTTTCTTTATCTTGTTTTTTTCTTCTTTTTTTTCTTCAAAGTCTTCTAATTTACCTTTCAAGTTTTCAATCTTTTTACCAACTTTTTGCTTTTGATCTTCAATTAAGTTGTTTACCTCTCTAAATTTCTCCCAAGCTTTATCATATGATTCAACTTGAAGTAATGGATTAAAAACATCTTCACGGTTAGCTTGTGTCTTAGCAAAATCATCAATAAACTGATTTTGAGGTACTCCAATACTAGATTTCCATAAAGTTTTAAGGTCCAAAGAATCATTTATGCCAAGATGGCTAGTCAACCATATAATAAGATCTTCCTTACTTGATAGATCTAGTTCTTCATTATCTTTCTCCTGTATAACCCTATATTTTGAACGTCCTACATGTCTTTCTACAGTATATTCCTCTCCATTTTTATTTGAAATAAATGTAACCTGGACTTTTCCAGAACTTTCACCATCACGTACAAAATCATCTTGGTTTAAATCTCCTAAATAATCAAATAAAACAAAACCAACAGCTTCCTGAATAGTAGATTTTCCAACACCATTTTTCCCAACAATGGCATTAACACCTTTTCTAAACTCTATTTTATTAATACTATCATCATAACTTTTTATATTAGATAGCTTCACCTCTTTAATCCTCATCTATCATCACTATCCAGTGTAAATAGTTCACGTCTACGTTTTTTAACAGTTTCAGCTATTAATTCAGGAGACTCATCTGATAAAACACTCTTTTTAAGCATAGATAATATATCAGCAACATCCTCTGTTTTACTATTATATCTTGAGTTCTGACTAACCAACTTTTGAAAGACAGCAAATTCAAGTTTTTTTCTATCAATCTGACCATCTTCATTTGTTATCTCACCTTTTTCCTTATCAAGATCTTCTAATATACTAGATGTTTCCCTTGATTCTGTCGCATCCTTAATATTTACATAGATAGCATTAGTTTTTTGTTCAACTATTTCCCTTAACCTATCAATATCTAGTTTTTGTCTTCTAAATCTAAGTAATCCTTGTAGGTGAAGATCAACAACAGGATCTCGTGGTTCCCCTTGAGCCATATATTTCTTATTCTTTTGTTTTTTCTGTAATTCGGAAAGTTCTTTTTCTACCTTTCCAATAAAACCATTTTCAAGTTTTTCTGGAGACTCATAGTTATCGACATAAAACTGTATCTTATAAAATGGACGTCGTTTTGAGTTTTTAAATTTCTGTCTAAATCCATTTTCAGTTATATCGACTATATAATAACCATGTTTCCATCTTGATTCTCGTGCATCATGAGCCTCTAACGAACCTGGATTAAAAACCCATCCTTTATGTTCATAATTTTTATGTATATGACCAAGCCCCAAATAGTCAACAACACCCTCTAATTGTTTTAACTTATTATATGATATCCCCCCACTCATTTGAGGTATATGGCCCTCTATTCCAAAATGACCAAGTAAAACAGTAAGCCTAGGTTCTTCTCCCTCCTCATTAATATATTTAATTTCCTCTGAAATTTTTTCTAAGAATTCTTCAGTTCTTTGACCTAAATACTGAAATCCAAAAATTCTAACATCTTCAATATCTACATACCCAGAAGAAGTACCTGGCTTTCCAAAATTATGTTTCTCAAAGATTTCAGAATTTTTATCAAATATATTAGCCTCTAACAATATTAGTTTTTCACGTCTGTGAAGATACTCAAGCCAGTTTAAATCGCTAGTATATAAATTAGCATCATGATTTCCCTGTATACCTACAACTGGGATATCATTATCATAAAATATATCTAATCCCTTTTCAGCATCATCTAAAGCTCTTGCATTCACGTTTTTATTATGGAAAAGATCACCACCAAAAACAGCAAAATCAATATTATTATCTATAGAATCCTTAATAGTTGATCTAAAAGTCCTATAAATATCGTCTCTCCTTTTCTTTACACCATATTGTAGATGGCCCAGATGAGCATCGGAAAAATGCAAAAAACACAGTTTTTGATTTTCCATTATAACAATTGACTTTTTAGACAAAATAACATATGTTTTAGTGTTGTTATATCCTTAACTATCCTAACATATAACAACAATTCAAATATATAATATAAACATAATTAAAGAAATAATTACATTTTTAATATAAAAAAATCAAAAATAACATCTGTTTTTCTAGATTTTATATTGAATACTTTACATAATTTTGTGATTATTAACCCTAAAGTTTCTTATAGATATATTATCATATAAAAAATCTAATATAACAATTAATCACCAAGTTCTATTTTATCATAACAAATATTGTCAAATTGTCTTGTTTTATATTTAGGCTGAAAATCTGTGAAGGTTTTTGGTTTTTCACTTTGTATTTCCTTTATTATTTTGAGTTTGAGTAGCAATTTATACAATACCGATCATTTATAGTTATAAGTTTATTTATCTTTTTGTTGAGAAGACCCTAACTTTGAATCCGTAATTCAAGGTTAGGGATGAATCAGCTTTAGTTCTGCTTGACCTGACAAATAAAAAAGTATAAGGATATATGTTAGGATATGGAGAAGTCGTTGCGGCAAAACCTGAGAAACCTTGACAGAGAGGAATACGAAACCCTTCGCAGAATGTCAAGACTATCCAAGAACCTATATAACAGGCATCTCTACGAAGTCAGGCAACACTTCTTCGACAACGGCGAATACCTGAACTACTACAACATATACAACCTAATCAAGAACAATTAGAACTACGAACAATTACCTTCTCAGGTTGCACAGCAAACGATGAAACAGGTAGACCAAACCTTCAAAAATTTCTTCAAACCCGTAGAGAAAAAGAGAGAAGACAAATACAACGAAGAAGCAAACAAACCTTCCTATCTTGACAAGTACGGATTCTGCCTTTTGGACTTCCCAAGACAAACCTTCCAACTGAAAGAAGACTACATCCGTGCCGGAGTGCCGAAACAGTTCAGAAAAGAACACAACTTCCACAGAAAAGAAATCAGAATTCCGTTTAGCTACGAGGAAGTCCGACAAAAAGATATTAATAGGTTACAGATCCATCCTCAGAAAAACGCAGAATATTTCGAGTATAGAATCATCTACGAACAAGAAATTGAAGAGGTGGAGACTGAGGAAGATACTTTTCTATCCATCGACCTCAATCTTGATAACTTGGTAGCTTGTGTAGACCATTCTGGACGCTCATCCATACTGGATGGGCGAAAGTTGAAGTCTATTAACAGATGGTATAATGCAAGGAGAGCCAAGCTACAATCTATAAAAGACAAGCAAGGAATTGAAGAGGAGACAGAACGGATGCACCGTATCCGTAAAAAACGGGAAAACCTGATACACGACTACTTCAACAAAGCCATAGATGGGCTTATAGACTACTGCATAGAACACAAAATAGAAAAAGTGATTGTTGGAGATGGAAAAGGCTGGAAACAAGACATCAACATTGTAGACAAGACCAACCAGAGCTTTGTCCAGATACCGTTTGACAAGTTCAAGCAGAAATTGAAGTACAAACTGGAGGAGAAAGGAGTTGAGTATGATTTACAGAATGAAGCTCACACCAGCAAATGCAGTTTTCTTGACGATGAAACAGTTGAGCATCAAGAAGAATACAAGGGCAGTCGTGTGGAGCGAGGACTGTTCCGAGCAAGTGATGGCACAGAGATAAATGCCGATATAAACGGTGCTTGCAACATAGCAAAGAAAGCGATAAGTAAACCAAATTCAGAACTCTTCAGTTCTGTGGATGGCTTAGAGAGCGTTGTGGACACGCCGAAACGAATAAGGAAACCTGAATTCACTCAGGTTAAGATGGCAGTAGCTTCCGCTTAGAAAGGACTGTAATTCAGACTTAGTTGAAGCTCTCTTCCCCCTCCGAACAAGGTAAGGTTAGTTCACATCAATATGGCAACTATTATTCCTGAGAGGGATATTGTTAGAAGTGCAAGTGTTACTAGTTTTGCTAGTTTTTTTGTTCCGAAAATCCATGCAATCCCTGCTTTTACTAATGTATTTGCAATAGCTCCTATTACAATCCCTAAAGTAGCTATGCTTTCCGATACTCCACCATTTAATGCTATTCTGCTAAGTGATATAGTTATTGCATCTACATCTGCTAGGCCTGAAAAAAATGCAGTTAAATAAACTCCTGTAGAGCCAAAATTTGAACTTGTATATTCTGAAATAATAAGGATAACAGCGAATATACCACCAAAAATTAAAGCAGATTTTAATTCAAATGGATTATCTAGGTCTACATCTGGTGTTTCTGTTTTTTGAAATCTATATAGAGCATATAAAGATAGTATACTACCAGTAATTGTCATAGTACCTAAAGGCCAAATAACGTCATAGAGTAAGTTAGGGTTAACAACAGAAATTTCAATTAATGCTCTTGGAAACATTGTAGTAGAGGCTATAATAATTGCAAATCCACATATAGTTGAAAGTGATTTTTCTTTAGATCTATTCGACATAGAAACAGTTGTCGCAGTAGATGATACAAATCCACCTAAAAAGCCAGAAATACCTATTCCTCGACCAGTATCTACTATTTTATTTAATAAATATGCCAGAAAACTTATACCAGATACAAAAATCACCATAAACCATACAAATCTAGGGTTTATACCCAAAAGGAAATCAACATTTCTATCTGGTAATATGGGAAAAACAACAAGAGAAATAATAAGAAATTGTAAAGTAGCCCAAATTTCTTCTTTTTGTATCCTATAAGAAAATTCATGTACTGGCTTTTTTGCAGCTAACAAAGTAGTAGTTATTATACCAAGAATTACTCCTATAGTTAATCCAAGATCAGAATATGTAACCATAGCACCATAAATAAAAACAAGAATTGAAGCAATAGCTGTCGTCAGTCCTAAATCTCCAGATTGTACAATCTTTCCAATATAGGCAATTATTATTAAGACCCCTAAAAATCCAGCTGCCAAAAATAGTAAGGAAGGAAAGAATGCTTGTGTTAAAGCCCCTAAAAGACAAATTAAAGGAAAAGTTCTACTACCTGCAAATTCACCAGAAGACTTACTACGCTCTCTTTCTATACCTACAAGACTACCTATACCAATTGAGATAAAAATTTTTATAACCAGTAATGTATCAATATTAACAATTCCTTCTATACTCATTTTTGACTACTAAATAAAGAATCTATAAATAATCATAAATTATTATATTTAAATTTAATTTCATAGCTATAAACTATTTTATACTGATTTTTTGTGTATTTTTTAGCATAAGCCATATAATAAATAAAATATTGTTATAAATAAAGCATCATATTTTAATAAAACCTATAAATTTTATTAACTATTAAGAAATACTTAATATATATAATATAATTTAGTAAAAAGACAGTATTTTTTCTGACTTAATATAAACTCTTAATATAGATTTTAAATTTAAATCGTAATATCTTTATTCCATACTAAAGTTAATATGTATTTAGGTCTTTATTGGTTGTATAGGTGTTATGGAAAATTTAATAGGTGGATGGTCTAAAAATTATGAAGAACGGCTATATTTGATTTTTAGAGTTTTTATAGGATTACTATTTATGCAACACGGTGCACAAAAATTGTTAGGTATATTTGGAGGAGTAGATGGTAATGGAGGTACAGCAGCACTTTTTAGTATGTATGGTCTAGCAGGTATTATAGAACTGTTCGGTGGCATATTAATTGCTATAGGTCTCTTAACAAGAATAATAGCAGCTATTGCAGGCATAGAAATGATAGCAGCACAATTTATAGCACACATACCAAACGGGTTTATTCCTATTCAGAATGGAGGGGAACTAGGCCTACTCTTTCTATTATCATTCTTAATTTTAATTATACATGGATCCGCAAGATTCAGTGTAGAAAAAGCTCTATTAGATAAAGAAATATTCTGATATAAAAAACTAAAAGATAAAAAATAGACGGATCCAAAAGACACAATATACATAAAATAAGTTAATATCTTTTATTTGTATATAAATACTGTTTAATAAAATATTTGTTTAGAAACTATATTCTAGGGTTTTTGGTTTCTTCTTTATATATTAATATTCCACATAATACTATTATAAATCCAGCTATTGTTGCAAGTCCAAATGCTATTTTATATCCAGTTATCGTATAGATTCTAACCCCACCTACTAAGTTTCCTGTCCAATAAGAGTCCAATATCCACCCAATAACTGTTGGAAATATTGAAGCTCCAAAAAATCCAGCACCGTTTAAAGTTCCAAGGGATATTCCAGTTGCTTGGTTTGGATTAAGGTCTTTTATTAAGGGAAATGTAAGAACAAAACCTCCAAATGAAGCTCCAGTTAAGAAAAAAATTATAGCTAAAACTATAAGAGGTGGTCTACCAGATATTGATACGACTCCGAGACTTAGAGTATATATTATACCAGTAAGAATTATGAATTTTGATTTATTTGGTCTATTTTCTGAAAGTTTACCAATTAATGGAGGACCAACCATGGCTCCAACCCCACCTATCAGAGTTAATACTGATGCAAATTCAACACTTGTATTATATACCTGTACAATATACGGAACACCCCAGAGCCCAAATAACGTTAGATTTATACCGCCTGCACAAAACATCAAAAAACCTGAAATCCAAGTAATTCTTTTTGTAAGTATAATAGATAAAAATTTTGTTAGTTCGTTCAAATTTAATCTAGAATGTTCGTTTATATTTTCGATCTCTCCAAATCCTGCTCTCTTTGGGGAATCACGTACAAAAAGAAATGTTCCAATTACTAATATAAAACCAATAGAAGATAAAGATAAAATCGAATTTCTCCATCCCAAATAATTTACTAATAATGCAAATGGAGCTGTAGCCATAATACCCCCCAATCCACCTATAGCGAAGCTTAATCCATTCATTTTAGAAAACTCTGAACCTTTATACCAGCTCGCACAAAACCGGAGCATAGAAACAAAAATTACACTACCTCCCAAACCAATTAAAAACCTACCTAGTATAGCTTCCATGTATCTATCTGATAGGGCAAATAAAACTGCCCCAATATTCATCACAAATCCTCCTATAGATGAAGTTTTTCTTACACCTATTCTATCTACTAAAATACCAGTAGGTATCTGCATTAAACCATACACTAAAAAGAAAACAGCATGGAGGCCACCAAGCTCAGAGCCAGAGACTTCAAAAGAAGACATTAAATCCCCGGCAATTACAGCGGTTGAAAGTCTATATATATTTACTAAAATAAAAATACCAGATAATAAACCCCACAAAAACCATCTACGATTAAATGGTGACAACCAAAACTTAAACATTCTATATATAAAAACAATGAAAGAATCTCTATTAACCTCACTCATTTCCCAACGCTACAAAAACATTTGTTCTCAACAAAAAACGAGAGAAGTTAATTATATAAAAGAAAAATAGATAAGTTAGTTTTAGTTTAATACTATCTAGATGCGATTAACATTCTCCACGCGATAAAGGGTGTGGATTCCCCGAAGGGGATATTAAGGTTGGTGTTTCCTAGAAGGTTCAAACATGCTTTCGTGTGACTCCTTCATAGGTCGGGTCTTGTTGTTACTTCAACCCTCCTTTACAGCGTGTATAGCTCTGCCAATGGAGTCTCCCATCCTATTCATGATGGCAGCCTTAGACTGGCGAGTTCTTCAATCTCACATGGCACTCGGTTCGCGTCACCATCATGTGTTACTTCGAGCATGGTTCACCCTCCTGTGAATGCCTATATTGGTCGAAGTATTTAGGTCAGCATGATGTTCAAACCCACATTCATGGCATTTGAAATGATCTCCGTTACGAGTTGATGTCCCCTATCTCTTCACACTCTGAACATATCTGACTTGTCTTGAACGGTTCCACCTCCTCTATACGGATGCCTCCCTTTCTCTGCCTTGTATTTGATGAACTCCTGCAGCTATTGGAAGTGCCATGAATATACGCCATTTTAATCACTATTTTTTTGTATATCTATCTAGGTTTTCTAGTTTGGTGTGGGGTTTTTGGGCTGTTTTGATGGGTTGATTAGTTTATGGGAGAGTGTGGTTTAGGTCTTTTATTCGGCGGTTTTCTTTGTTATCTACGTGGTTACGTCCGTGAGCCGCATCCGCTTTTTGAAGCGATTCGCGTAGGGAACGAAACTTCCGCTTACATATTGTTTGTCTACCAGAAACAAACAACA
>JAHENH010000015.1 GCA_018609935.1 Halobacteriales archaeon
ATTCTTGAAACAAGCAAGACCCCCTCCACAAAAATATTAAATAAATTTCTATTGAAACCATTAGAATATATTAGGTCTTTTAAAAATATATCTAGAACCTATAGATATCTTGGTTTTTGTTTAACTAATAGGGTTTCTTACTATTCTAAAAAAATTCGAATATAATTAATGTGGAAATGTCAATCTTTTTTATCTTTAGTAACTCATGTTTTTCGTGAGGAAATATATTAAATAGTTGTGGATAATACTTAGTTTAATATTAATAATTTTGGGAAGAATTGTTGAATCATCAGATATTAACGGAATATTGTTATTTGGAATCTCAACTAATGTTATTCTTTTACAATTTTTACATATAATTGCTATATTAAGTATAGGGTTTTGTCTTTATAGGATTACAGTAAATCTATAAAGAAAATATACACGGGATAAAAGTCGTAAATATGATATAGTTAATATACTACGTTTGCTTTTTATATTATCTATTTCTATTGATATATTTGGTGTAGTCACCGAAAGATGGCTAGATATTTTGTTTTCATTGGGTGTGGTAGGATTTGCTATAACATTTGCAATTCAACAGCCTCTTTTCTCACTTATTGGTTGGGTATATATTCTCTCAAAAAGACCATATTGAGTAGGTGACAGAGTATCGATTAGGGGATCCAAGGGAGATGTTATAGACATCGACATATTAGTAACAACGTTATGGGAAATAAAAGGTGAGCTAGTTTCCTAAAATCAACATTCAGGGAGAATTATTACTTTACCTAATAGTGTCGTTCTATCATCTCATGTATATAATTATACATCCCAACATTTTCCTTTTATGTGGAATGAAATATCTATACAGGTAACATACGAAACAGATCTAGATTTTGTAACAGAACTTCTAGAAGATATTGGAAATGAATTGCTCGGTAATCTAATGGAAAAAAGAGTTGAAATATATAAATAAAAACTCTCTCGAACTCCAGTAGAACTTGAGGTTAAGAAACGACCTGAAGTAAACATACAACAAAAAGATTCATGGGTAGGCTAAAACTAAGGTATATAGTACACCTAAGACAGGGGCAAAGAACTAAAAACGAACTTCTTAAAAATATCTTAAAAGAATTTAAAAAACACCCACAAAAAATAAAATTCCCACAAGATAGAAAAAGATGATAACAACCTCATTAAACCACATCTGTATAGTATTAAAAATAAATACAATATATAATGTTTGGATGTCCTAAAAGAAGAATAAATTCTAAAATATCTGAAATATAATACATCATATACAGAAAGACCTATTTTTTATGGATCACCAGATCATAATTATCTTTTAAAATAAAAAACCACAACATATAGTTTTTATACTAGAATTTGGATGCTATATTATTAATATAAATAAGAGATTTTTTGTATATTTATCTGGATTCATACTTTAGTTCCGTGTTTTAAAAAATAAATATAGTTATTTTATATTAGGTTCTTAATATAAGTTTATATATATCTTTTAGGTTTCTATATAGTATATATATTAATATTATAGCTATAAATAATACTAAAACTAATTTTGACAGTGTATTTATTCTCTCTGCGATAATTAAGAAACCATCTTTTAGTTTCCACCCTATAAGTGCAAAGAAAAAATTTCTTGGTATCATACCTATGAAACTCCATATTCCATATTCTTTCCAGTCCATTCTAAAAAGTCCTGCAGCACCAGAGATTAAAGAAAGTGGAACTATTGGTAGAGCCCTAAATATTGCTACATAATATTTTTCATGATTATGATTAAAATGTTTTTCAAATTCATTTATTTCGTTCCAAGATATGTCAAGATATCTTCCATATTTATCTAAAACAGGTTTCCCTCCAAAAAATACAAGAAAATATACAAAATATGAACTTATAACAGATGCAATAGATGCTGGAAGAGAAATAACAAAAAATATCTGAGTTAAAACAACATAAAAACTATTTGACTCTATAAGAATCGCTCCAGCAGCCATAGGAATAAAAGGGGATGGGATGGGAACAAAAACTTCTTCAACTACCATACCTAAAACAACCGCCAAAACACCATGTCTACGAATTAACTCAATAATAAACTGTATAGAAACATCAACAAACAGATAAACAAAATCCATAACAATAAATTCCTTTTTAATTGTATATTCAACTAAAAACTATATAAACCCTTAAAGATCTAATTAGCTAGCCTACTTATTCAAAAAACAAAATAACATCTGTCCCTAAATATAATCTGTAATAATAATATAGATATACTGTTTTTTTCTTTAATTTTTTTATGTTAATATATAGGGATAGTTTTATATACACAAGAAAGATTTCTGAAAAGATTTGTAAGTGGAGATATTTTTATAATTATGGCTGTGAGGATTGTTGTTATAGGTGCAGGATACGCGGGAACTGCAGCTATAAAAAAACTTGAAAAAATAACACCTTCTGAATCTGAGTTATATTGGATTTCTGATACTTCCAATCATTTCATGTTACACCAATCATATAAGGTTATAGGGAAACCTGAACTTGCAGAAGAAATAACTTTTCCTGTAGAAAAAATAAAAAATCAAGACACGAAATTTATAGAGGATAGAGTTGCAACTATCAATGTTGAAGATAGATCTATAGAACTTAAGTCTAGCAAAGATATAAATTATGATTATGTCTTAATAGCTATAGGTAGTGAAACTGCATATTATGGTATTGAAGGAGTTAAAAAGCATGGACTCTCTTTAAAAAACAGGAAAGACGCCTTAAAGATACATAATAATATAAAAAAGGCTACTCAAAATGTTTCTAGCGATAATAAACCAAAAATATTTATTGGTGGATCCGGATTAACTGGTATACAGTGTGCAGGTGAATTAGCAGAATATAAAAAAGGAAAAAATATTTCTTTAGATATAAAATTAATAGAAGCACTTGATAAAATTTTCCCAAATGGTGAAGAAAAACTAAGAAAAAGACTTCGTAGAGCTCTCGAAAAAAAAGATATAGATATATACACTGAAACACCTATAATAAAGGTAGATAAAAACAAAATTTATTTTGAATCCAAGAAACCAGAAAAATACGATGTGTTTATTTGGGCAGGAGGGATAAGAGGACCCAGATTATTAGAGAATATAAATATAAAAGTAAAGGAAAGTAATCTATTTGTTAAAAAT
>JAHENH010000016.1 GCA_018609935.1 Halobacteriales archaeon
AATGATTGTCTATTATCTCAACCATTTCTTCCTCCAGGTCACTTCCAAAGGTGTCCTGTGGATGAGCAAAATATATTCCATTTTTGGGTATTTGTCCAGTGGTTATTTTCTTTATCTGGTCCAGTTTATCGTACATCATTATCTCCTTGTGTGGAAAAACCATTCGTTGTTGTTGCAGTTGGAGCAAACAAACCAATCTTCTTTCAAATCAATCTCGCTGTGGCATTCGTTGCATTCAAGTCTCATTTTTCTCATCTCCTTTGAGTAATTTCAGGAAAAAATCCCAGTCAGTTATTACATAGTCCCTCTGCTTGCCCTTCTCCTTAAAGACAAAAAACCAGTCCTTGTCCTCTTTCCTGGCGTTTTCTTCGGCCTCTTCGAGAGCATCTCTGGTTTCCTTCGCCAAAAACTTGTTTATTGAATCTCTCATCTTGACTTCAACATAATAATCTTCGTGAAGAGTGTCCGATGAAGTGTGTCTGGAGCTAATCCCACTTAAGGGTGTTCTTTCAGTGTTCAGCTGGTTGGCTATTCTCTGCTCGTATTTTTTCCAAGTTCTTCTCGTTGTAATTATACCACCATAGTTTGCCTGTCACCTAAAAAAACACACCTCTGCTGGATCTGTGGGAGCACTCAGGACAAATGTAACCAATTGGGTTCTGCCTGAATGCTGCAAGAGAGATCGGGATGAATATCTCTCTCCTGCACTCACAGCACATCTTTTTTAGGTCTGTGTATTTGTGCTTTCCTTTTGATCCCACTATCTCCTGCATATTCTCTATAATATTAATGGAATTTATGATATAAAAGGATTTCTATACTATAACACACAATTATCATTGAAGCCATTAGAATGCAGACTTTTCTACAGTTTGAGTCCATTCTCCTTTCTTTTTTCGTTTATCTTTCTCGTTATCTCTCTGTATTTATCCAAATCAACTATCACACTGGAGCATTTGGTACAGAAGTAGAGCAAAACTTTGGATCGCTGGGATTTGAATTCACCCTCTATAAGCTGGAAGGGTCTTTTCCCCTCGCAAATCCTACAGTGGAAATACTGCTTTTCTTCCGGAGCTGAGCCTAGAACTTCCTCCTCGGCTGCTTTCTCTATTTCTTCCTCAAGTTCTTCGTCGCTTTTTTTGGTCAAGATAAAACACCTCCTTACACTTGTAATTGTGTGATTTGCTCTTTATATGCTTTTTGTTCGTTTGCTGGTTGTGTGATATATAAGATATATACCCTTAATGTGATTGTTATATGTTGTTATGTCGGAGTTTGGTTGATTGTTAGTTTATAATTCCATAAATTTTTCTTTTGAGGAGAAGTCTGTTGGTTTTTAGAGTGTGTCTTACAGGTATGGGCCCAAATGTTTACAGGTGTGGGAGAAACTCCAAAATGTTTACAGGTATGCTAAAAAGTTCCAAATGTTTACAGGTATGTGGGAGGTGCACTTCTTTATATGTAAGATTTTTATTTTCCATAAAATATAAATTATAATATATATACTATAGTATATATGTCGTACTGTTCAAATAGATTTATATATGTGTAGTTATATATTATAGTTAGGAAATAAATGGGAGGTGATAAAATGGTATGTTTCACATCAGCACAAAAAAAGAGAATGAAAAGGAGAATAAATAGCGTAAAGAAACAACAGAGCAAGGGTATTGAAATAGATACATCAAAGTACGATGGATGGGGAAATAAAAGGCATAAATAGTAGAATAAAAAACTTTTGCAATTATTAAATTTTTTTATTATTATTTTTCTTTTAATTTTTCTTAATCTAATTTATTTTTCTAAAAAAATAATATACTATAATATATACTTTTTTGAATATAAATGTTTTTAAATATGGAATGATATATTATAGTTAGAGATAAAAATAAATTAAAGGAGGTGTTAAAAAATGTCAACAAGAAGTCAAATAATGTTTAAATTTGATGATGGAATAGAAAACAAAACAAGGTATCTCTTAACTTATAAACATAGCGATGGATATCCAAAAGGTGTTATTCCTTTGTTACAAGAATACCATAAATGGTGTGGGAGGAAAGATGATTTTTCCTATTACACTGCTAGTTGGTTCTACTTCGTAAAAAGAAAAACAGAAGAAATAAGGAATACAGAAAACCCATTAAAAGGTGGTAGAAAAACAACAGTTCAGTTGGGACACGGAATAGATGAAGATTATATCCTTCGAGGGGACATAGTCCATTTTTATTTAGTTGATTTAAACAGTGAAACAATATATCATTATTCAGACAACATTAGAGACGAAAAAAATGTGTGGGAGTTGATAAAAAAAGAACCAACAAAAATTTACAGCCTTAGAGAAGAACCAGGAAAAGGAGGGTTTTAAACCCTCCTTCTAAACCCATAAAGATTAGTTCTTTATGGGGGGAGGAAAAAATAATATAGGAGGTGATAAAATGGATAAAATACAAGAGAAGATAAGAGACTTCCAAAAAACAACCAAAGCCAAAGAATTAAAAAAAGAAATATCCAATGAGAATTGGATAATAGTAAACGTAGAGAGAGCAGTAACCAGAAATGGACGCTTTGAGAGATATATCCAATTAAAAAATTGGATAAGTAACAACAGTGGTGAGGTAGCAAGAGCACAGAACACAGAATCTCTCCTAGGGGACTTTGAGAGAGATCAGCAGAGAAGTAAATTTGAAAACAGAACAGATGCAGAGCAGTGGACACAAGATAAAATTAGTGAAATACAAGTAAACTTAGACGAGATTAAACAAAGGAGAAGGCAAGAATGGGAAGTAGAACAAGAAATTATATTAATTTAATTTCTCCTTTTTTATTTTTTATTTATATTTCTAATTATTTTTATAGTTATTTTTTTTTAAATAGGGCCTTAAGACTTTAAATTTAAAAATTCTTAAGGCCCTATTTAATTTTTTAAGTTAAAATATATTCTTTATTATATAAATTCTTTTAAATATGGAATGATATAATATAATTAGTAATAAAAAATGAGATGGGGGTGGTAAAATGGAATTAATAAAACAAAAATACTCTAAGATAAAGATGGGGACAATACAACTAATGAAAGACAACAGTCTCCAAAAAAATGATAAAAAATACTTAGTACAATGGGACTATATTGATTATATACACACTGTACAGTCTAGATTGACTTATAACGAAGCACTTAAAGTTTTTAATATTCTTTAAATGTTTTTTTTTAAATAGGGCCATAAGACCCTTTTTAAGAATTTTAAAATTTAAGTCTTATGGCCCTATTAAATTCAATTATTTTTTTTAATTAAAATATGTGCTATAATATATACTTTTTTAAATACAAATCCTTTTAAATGTGAAATGATATATTATTATTAGATAAAATGGGCAGATATATAAATAAATTTGGAGTAGAACTAGAAACTATTTCTAATGGATGTCACAGTCACTTTTGGAATATACACAGTGACCCATCAATTGAAACAAAAAATGACAACGAACACCTACATTTTAATGAATATGTCACCGAACCACTAGATTACCCAGCCCAAGTTAAAACATTTTATAATGAAGTAAAAAAACTATACGAAGAAATTGTAGAAATAAATGATACTATGGGTTTACATATACATTTATCATTTAAAAATAATGATTATAGGGACAGACTTATTTCTTACCGTTTTTATTCCTATTTTATGAGTAGAATAAACGAACTAATGAATAAGTTAAACGAGTATGAACGTAAACAATTGAAAAGTAGAATTGAATATAACGCATATTCTAAGAGAAATACAAAAAACTTTTTTTATAATATGTTTAAATCTAGATACAGACATATAAACTATGTGTCACTGTTGGACCATACTACTATTGAATTTAGATTATACCCAGCTATGGAAACGACTATCAGTGTAATAAATACGCTTAATTTTACTACTAGAGTAGTAAATTCATTTTTACAAAAAACAAATAACTTAAAATACAGTGTAAAATCTGAAATAAATGAAACTAATAGCAGTGAAGAAATAATAAACGATAAAATAAAAATTAATAAAAGTGTTTTTTATGTGTAGAATTTACTTTATACAAAATATAAAAAATAAAAGAATAGATAAAAATCTATTTAATGATGTCCTGAGTGTAATGAAGGAAGAGGCCCTAATGAATCGGGACGGGTACGGTGCTTTTAATGAACATAAAGAATACATCAAAAGACCAGATAGGTTGACTGAAAACAATATACACACATTAAAACAATTTCAAAAAAATAGTAGCACATTTATTGGTCACATAAGACTTAGCACGGGTTCAAAAGTAAACAAAAAAAACACACACCCCTATCACTTGAATAATGAGTTATTAGTACACAACGGTATGTTTTTTAATAATGATATTAAAAGTAAAAAATCTGACACACTTAACTATTTTTTAGAATATTCAAATTCAAATAAAACAACAACAACAGATAAAATAAAAGATGTAATGAGTAATACAATCGGTACATATTCTATATTTCACTTCGATAAAAACAACAGACTTTTTTATTATAGAAATAAAGAAAACTTTACTTTTGGTTTAATAAATAATCACTTGATAGGTATGACGTCGGAATATTACCTTAATAAACTGATGGTAAAATATGAAGGTGACATACTCTTAACTGCCACACCAACGAACAAAACAATTTATGAGATAAAAAACTACATTAAAAAAGTAGATAAAATAAAACAAAAATCAATAATAGAAGAATACAAAACAAAAAAATACCAACCATATAACACATTAGATTATTTGGTCGAGTATGATTATAATTATTCTTTTAGTCTTAATTCTTTTAAAAACTATAATGGGGGTGATTAAATGACTGATAAAAAAGTACAAAAGAACGGTAGAACCATTTTAACAACCAAATTAGAGAGAGAGAACGGTGAAATTCATTTATTTATTAAAACGAACAGTGAAATTGAACATTTCTTCAATAAAAATTGTGACGTCCATACATCAACCGCATGGACTGATAAAAACGACAATCCGTTACAATTCTACAAAAAAAACGAAGGTACAGTGCACAACGGCTTTGATTTATATGGTGATAGGCTCTTAGACATAGATGGTGGTATAAACATAGCGCTGTTAAGAACAGTTGGTATATCCAACGGTATCACATTCAAGTTTAAGGGTGTATGGTCAGAAGACCAATTAATTAATGCCATGAAAGGACTTAAAGATCTCACCAAAAGTCTGTACAGCAATTACATCAAAAAAGTAAAAATAAACGTTAAATTAGAAATTGAAGAATTATAAAAAAGGTTTTTATTAGATTTTTACTTAAAAACCAAATTTCTTTAATTATATTCAATAGTAATGAGTTTATTTATAAGTTTCCGCATGAAACGAAGGTTCAATCGGATTAAAGGATTAAAAATAATTAAAAGATTAAAGGTTTCAAGTCTCATAAAAAACCTTAATTAAAAAGTTCATTAAAGGTTCTATTAAGAGATTTAAATTAAAGTATTAATAAAAATAAAATCTCCACAATTAAACCCAGATTTAAACATTTATTTGAATAAATAAGAATAATTAAAACAAGTGTTCATATATATTTTAAATCTCCGAGAAATTTGGTTAATGTTGTTTCAAAAATTCCAATATTAAAAAACAAGTGTTCAAAATTAAATGGTGATAAAATGTTTAATCCAAAGGGCCGTATTGGAGTGTGGGCCGTTGAAATTAAACGAGATGGGCCAATTGAACAGTTTAAAACTGATGTTGATATAATTAAACCAGATTGATTAAAAGGGCCTATTTATCATATCGGTGTGGAAGGGTGCTTGGTTCGGGTTTAAGGGTTAAAGGCCCGAGAGTTTTAGTTTAAATCTCACTCAATTTTTCCTACTCAACAACGATATGGTATTTAGAGAGAAAAGGTTAAATCACTAAGTGGGCCTATTCGA
The DNA here is from genome assembly GCA_018609935.1 of Halobacteriales archaeon. The sequence continues at coordinate 5,940 of JAHENH010000016.1, forward strand.
CTTGGGCCTATTAGTTTAAAACCCCATGAAAGACCTATAAACTACAACTGTAAATCCACACCCAAATTCAACAATTTGGGCCTATTCAATTGAAGTCTATTAAGATAAAATAAACCTAAAAAGACCTATTAAAAACCCCCACAATTGTATTCCAAAGGCCCATATTTAATGATTAAAAAAATTGGAGAAACACTCCTTTAATGTCCTTTAATGTTTTTTTAATACTAGACTATAATGATTAAATAAAGTATTTTAGAAAAAGAAAGGCATATATCGCTTGAAATATGCTCATTATTTTATATATTGACTTGTATGTAATATGTTTGGTTATGTTATATAGTAGAATAATAACAACTGAAATTTATGCAGTGCAGTGATTTATGTGTATTTTTACTATTCAATAACAAAAAATTGGTGATAAGAGAAATTGTTTAATTAATATTGGTGGAAATTATACAAGTTTTTACAGATTTTTGTGGTGTATAGTATATATGTTATAGTGGTTTAGATACTTTTATATATGTGTAGTTATATATTATAGTTAGAAAGTAAATAAATGGGAGGTGAAAAAAATGAAAGAAGATAGGGTTTTATGCGACTATGAAGTTGATAACATAGTAGGTAATGGGTCTCCGTGGAATAAAAAGAAAATAAATAACAGAAGAAAAGAATTATG
>JAHENH010000017.1 GCA_018609935.1 Halobacteriales archaeon
ACACAAGTCCAGTCATACATACAATGGGTAAACATGCAGATAAAAAATTCGAGAAATCAAATGTATCTATTGTAGAGAGACTTATAAATAAACTAATGAGAAAAAACGAAACAGGAAATAAACAAAAAACTACTAAGATAGTAAAAGAAGCATTTGAAAAACTTGAAAATAACACGGGAGAAAACCCTGTACAGCTCCTTGTAAGAGCAATAGAAAATGCGGGGCCCAGAGAAGAAACGGTAACACTTACCTACGGTGGTATAAGTGTTCCTGAAGCAGTCGATGCATCCCCACAACGTAGAGTCGATGAGGCTTTAAAGTTTATAGTAGAAGCTGTAGAACAAGGAAGCCATAAATCAAAGAAATCAGCAAGTGAAGTCCTAGCAGAAGAAATAAACAAAGCAGCAGAATATGATGTAGAATGTCATGCAGTAAAAATGAAAGAAGAAACAGAAAGAGTAGCTGAAGCAGCAAGATAGTGATAATTATGTCAGCATATGTAAATTTCGAAGTCCCTGAAGAACTTGAAGAAAGAGTGGTGGAAGCAGTAGAGATAGCTAGAGATACAGGAAAGGTAAAGAAGGGAACTAATGAGACTACGAAGGCGATAGAAAGAGGTGAAGCTAAACTAGTAGTGATAGCAGAGGACGTAGAACCAGAAGAAATAGTAATGCATCTTCCACCATTATCAGAAGAGAAAAATATTCCATACATATACGTTCAAAACCAAGGAAAACTTGGAACAGCGTGTGGATTACAAGTAGGAAGTGCAGCTGTAGCAATAATAAATGAAGGTAGAGCCGGTGATGAAATAGAAGACATAACAGAAAAAGCCGAAGAATTAAGATAAAAAAGATATGGTAGAAAAAAAGAGTTGCAGTTTCTGCGGTGAAGATATAGAACCGGGAACCGGAAAAATGATGGTTAAAAACAATGGAACTAGACTTCGTTTTTGTTCGTCAAAATGTGAAAAAAACTATGACCTAGATAGAGATGCGAAAAAAATAAACTGGATACATAAAGAAGAATAAAATCTATGGAGCGTACATTTGTAATGATTAAGCCTGATGCAGTCAAAAGAGGGCTTATAGGAAATATTATAAACAAAATAGAAAATAAAGGATTGAAAATAATTGGAATGAACTTTTTCACTCTCAGTGAAAAACAAGCAAAAGAACTCTATTTTGAACATAAAGAAAAAGAATTTTTTGAAGACTTAATAGAGTTTGCTACTAGCGGACCTGTAATTACAATGATTGTAGAAGGAGGTAAAGCAGTAGAAGTTGTGAGAAACATTATAGGTAACACAGATCCAGCAGAAGCACTACCAGGAACTATAAGAGGGGATTACGCGCTTGATATAGGGAGAAACTGTGTACATGCTGCAGATTCACTAAGTAATGCAGAAAGAGAATATTCGATTTTCTTCGAAAAAGAAGACATAGAAGAATATGAAAGAACAGACGAAGATTGGGTCTATGAATGATGATCTCTATGAATGATCATCAAGCCTAATAAAATTGTTTGATTTTACCCACGCAAGGGGGTTTCTAGCATCATATAATACAACCCCCTCCCCAGTTTCATAAGATTCAACCAATGGTTCTTTTTTTTCTATAGACATTCCCTATTATTTAAGTATGGTGCTATAAAAATTTTACTACTTCTAAATATTAAAAAGACATATAGATATAAACTATATATGTGCAACCGGAAAAATTCTAAAATATATACATCTATTTAAAACATATTAAACCAATATAGCTGTAAATAGTATAAAGTACTAATAAATAAAATAGTTGTGGAGTTATAGGTAGAGTATAAAATCATTTGATTCAGATAGATTAAATAATATTTGAATATCTCCACCCCTACATATGTCCTATCAATAACCTAAAGATCATTTATGTTGATAACCTATTTTTATTGATTTAAAGTAAATATATGGAACAATCTAATCTTACATCATTTGAAAGTTCTGATAGTTCAGAAAAAACTAGTATTGGGGTTACAAAAATAGATTATACTATAGAAGAAAAAAACGGAAAAAAATATCCTATAATACATGTTTTTGGACGTACAAATAATGGAGAGTTAAAACATATAGAAGTAGAAGAATTTTATCCTTATTTCTATGTTAAAGCAGACGAAATAGAAAAAGAATTTCTAGAAAATGAAAATGTAAGAAAGATAGAGGAGGGGTTCCACTCTATTGATAAAGAGAGCTTGGTTCGTATATATACTGAAATACCAGCAGATGTAGGCGAGCTAAGGTCTTCTTTTAATCATTATGAAGCAGATATACTCTTTCCAGACAGGTTTAGAATAGATAAAAAAATTAGATCTGGAATAAAAGTAAAAGAAAGAAACAAACAACCTATCCGAGTTGATGTAGATGACATAGAACCATGTGATAAAGATACACAGTCAAGAACTATGATGATAGATATAGAGGTTGATGACAGGGAAGGATTCCCAGAAAAAGGAGAAAAAGAAATAATTTGTTTGACATTGTGGGATTCTTTTGAAGAAAAATATTATATTTTTTTCTGGGATATAAAAAAAGATAGAAGTCTAGATAGTAAAAAACTACAAGAAATAGAAGGTGAAATTAGAATTTTCGATAGTGAAAAAAAGATGATGGAGGAGTTCTTAAATTTCTTAAATAAAAAGGATCCAGATATATTGTCTGGATGGAACTTTGAGGAGTTTGATGCTCCATATATTGTAGATAGACTTAAAAAACTAGATATAGATATAGGTAAATTATCTAGAGTAGGAGAAGTTTGGAACAAAAAATGGAAAGGACCTACAATAAAAGGACGTGCTACATTTGATCTTCTATATGGATATCAAAGAATTAAGGGGTCTGACCTAGAAAGTTACAAATTAGATTCAGTTGCTGAAGAAGAATTTGAGGACTCTAAGGTAGAATATACAGAAAGTATAGGTAAACTCTGGGAAAAAAACCCTAAAAAATTATTAAAATACAATAAAAAGGATGTAGAGCTTTGTGTAAGATTAAACAAAAAAAAGGGGATAATAGACTTTTTTCATGAACTTTCACGTTTTGCAGGATGTTCTATTGAAAATGCTACTGTACCAAGTGATGTAGTAGATATTTATATTTTAAGGAAAGCACACGGAAAATTCGTTCTGCCTTCTAAAAGTAATAGAAAGAGAGAAAATAAATATGAGGGAGGGGAGGTATTTGAGCCTGTAACAGGAATTAGAGAGAACATAATAGTTCTAGATTTAGCTTCCTTGTATCCAATGTCTATGATGACGTTAAACGCTAGCCCTGAAACTAAAGTTAAAGACAGCTATGAGGGTGAAGTATATACAGCACCTAATGGAGTGAAATTCAAAAGACAGCCTGAAGGCTTAACTAAAGAGATAATTAGGGAATTACTTGAAGAAAGAGAAGAAAAGAAAAAAAATAGAGACCAGTACAGTCCTGAAAGTGATAAATACCAGAAATATGATGACCAGCAAAGGGCGGTAAAAGTCACTATGAATTCTCTTTATGGGGTAGTAGGATATCAAAGATTTAGACTTTATGATAGTGAGATGGGTAGTGCAATAACTGCTACAGGGAGAAAGATTATAGAGCACACTAGAGATGTTATAGAGGATATGAACTATAAAGTAATATATGGAGATACTGATTCAACTTTAGTTGAGATAGGCTCTGATAAAAAAATAGAAGAAATAATAGATATAGGAAAAAAATTAGAAAAGAAAATAAATATTAGCTATGACAATTTTGCACAGGAATTTAATGCTGAGGACCATTACTGGAAAATTGAATTTGAAAAAATATATAGGTATTTTTTCCAAGCTGGAAAAAAGAAAAGATATGCAGGTAAAATAGTCTGGAAAGAAGGGGAAAAAACTGATGAAATAGATATTACAGGTTTTGAACATCAAAGAACTGATGTAGCTAAAATAACAAAAGATGTCCAAGAAAAAATTGTAAAAAAAATTATTGAAGGTCAAAGCTTTGAAGAAATATCTGGATATCTCAGAGAAATTGTCCAAAAATACAAACAAGGAGAATACAGCTATAATTATATAGGTATACCAAGTGGTATAGGTAAAAAACTAGATTCGTATGAAAATGAAACAGCTCACGTAAAAGGTGCAAAATACGCTAATAAATATTTAAAGACCAATTTTGGAAAAGGAAGTAAACCTAAACGACTTTATATAGACAAAACACAGGAGGGTTATCCACCAACAGAGGTTGTATGTTTTGAATATGAAGAAGAAATACCTGACGGATTTGAAATAGATTTAGAAAAAATGCTTAAAAAAACAATTGAAAAACCTATATCAAGAATTCTAAAAGGTGCAGGATGGTCGTGGACCGAGGTAATTACAGGACAGAGACAAAAAGGACTTTCAAGCTTTGACTAAGTATATACTTTCTTATTTAGAGTAAATATACCGTTGTTTTTATATATACATCTATGCTAATGGCGGATAAGCTGATGGAAGCAATGGATAAACGTAGTGATACTAGAGAATATATTGGGTGATAAAGCGAAGAATGAAATATATATTGAGAATAAAAGATAAAAACAGAGAAAAACTATACAAAAACACTATATAAAAATACTATACAAAAATACTATATTAGAAAATCTAAAATATATGTATGAAAATAATTTAAATTCTATATAAAAATAAACATAAAAATTATTGAATTCCCTATAAGAAATGTGAATAGTTTAGAAAAAATAAAAACAAAGCTATATCTGTAATTAAAAAAACCATAAGTATAAAATACAAGGTGAAATATTGGCAGATTTTCTAACTATAATACCGGCAATTATTGCAAGTTTCTTTATGGCATGGGCAGTAGGTGCTGGATCCAGCGGATCTACTCCTTTTGCACCTGCTGTAGGAGCCAATGCATTACCAATAATGAGGGCAGGATTTCTAGTAGGTATATTAACTCTTGCTGGAGCTATAATCCAAGGTGAAAATATATCCAAAACACTAGGACAAAGCATGATAGTTGGAGTGCAAATAACACCTACAGCAGCTACTGCAGCTCTTTTAACAGCAGCTACATTAATAGCTATAGGTGTATATACAGGTTATCCAATAGCTACCGCATTCACCGTCACAGGAGCGATAATAGGAGTGGGTATAGGGATTGGAGGGGGCCCAGCATGGTCAAAATATTTCCAAATTGCTTCACTCTGGATTCTAGCACCTATACTAGGAACACCTATCGCATATATAACAGCACGTATCCTTAGAGAAACAAAATTCGAAGGCTTAATTGCATCATTTTTAGGTGGTATAGTTGGAGTGATATTATTAAATATTCAGCTTATAGAAAACTCTATAGTTAATATAGCAGCTGATATAATGCCTTTCTTAGCCATTGTAGACAAAATATTAATATCAATAATTGGATTTATATCTATCTTTTTAATATTCTTAAAGCGTGTTTCAATAGATCCAAAACGTACATATAAACGTTTTGTACTTATTCTTGGAGGGCTTGTAGCTTTCTCAGCAGGAGGTAGCCAAGTAGGATTAGCAGTAGGTCCACTATCCCCATTACTCCCACAAGATATCTTTATAATTTTAATTTTTGGTGGTATTGGAATGCTTATCGGTTCATGGACAGGTGCACCTAGAATGATAAAAGCATTATCTAGGGATTATTCATCCTTAGGCCCTAGGAGATCTATAGCAGCTTTAGTTCCTGCATTTATTATAGCTCAAACAGCTATATTTGCAGGCCTCCCTGTATCATTTAACGAAATAACTATAAGTACAGTTATTGGAAGTGGATATTCAAGCGGAGAGGTGAGCCCTAGTAAAATAGGATATACGGCTTTAGCCTGGATCGGATCACTTATAATGTCCTTCATAATATCATATTCATTAATATCATACTTATAGTTACTACAGTCAAACAACCAGACTCAGCTCTCTGTTTTCACTAATCTTCAAAAAAAGTTACCTCTACCTTATAAACCAAAAATAGAATTACTATCCACTCATTTAAAAACAATAGAGAATTCATAAAGAAGTTCTAAAAAATATATCTCCCTAGACCTAAAAAATAATATTAGTTCGGAAGTCTAAACAATCTATAACTTCTATATTAAGTAACAATGTTTATCTTTGAAAAGATAGGAGGGAAGAGAACTCAGTTCTATGTAGACCTAATGTATGGTCTAGCATTCATTGTTGGTTTTATATATCTTATATTTCAAACAGATCCAGTAATAGCTGCATTTGAAGGAGGGCTAGTATTAGGATATTTCCTCCATGTATGGGAAAAAATGATTAGTTATGAAAAAGCTCTAAATAAAGATATATCAAGAAAGGCTGAGGAAGAAGTTTCGGAACAAATAGAACAAAAAATACCACAAGAAGTATCACAACAAGCCGAAGAACAAGTTTCAGAACAAATAGAACAAAAAATACCACAAGAAGTACAAGATGAAATGGAGGAGGGAATAAATGAAGCTGTAGACGATGCAGAGATAGAAGAAAAAGTAGAAGAAAAAGTAGAAGAAAAAGTAGAAGAAAAAATAGAAGAAAAAATAGAAGAAAAAGAAAAATAAACTAATTATTTTTGTGGAAGAAATAACTTTTCTATCAGGTGGAACTGGAACTCCTAAATTACTAGATGGAGCTAGAAAGGTAATAGATGAAAAAAATATTTCAATAATTGTCAATACAGCTGATGATGTAGAAATATCTGGTAATTTAGTTTGTCCTGATATAGATAGTGTCTTATATATATTTGCTGATAAAATTGATAAAGAGAGATGGTGGGGTATTAAAGAAGATACATATGAAACTCATTCTGTATTGGTAGAACAAGGCGAAGAAACAGAAAGAATAAATTCGAAAAGAAAAATATCTGAAAATAGGTCCTTCTCAGGACGTGGAGAATTTATGATGATTGGTGATAAGGATCGTGCTACACATATAAAGAGGACTTCTTTAATAGACAAAGGGAACACATTAACTGAAGCCACTAAAAAAATATCAGAAAATATGGGAATACAGGCTGATACTCTTCCCATGAGTGACGATCCTGTATCTACATATATAGTTACTCCGAAAGGACAAATGCATTTCCAGGAATATTGGATTGCTAACAGATGTAAACCTAAAGTTGAAAATGTAATATTTAAAGGAATGGAAAATGCTGAACCAACTTCGGAGGTAGTTGAAGCTTTGAAATCACCTGTAGTTATTGGCCCCTCAAACCCTATAACTAGTATAGGACCAATATTAAGACTAGGAGATAATATAAAAAATCATCTTGAAAAAACTACAGTAGTTGCTATTTCACCATTTATAGGAGGTGAAACTGTTAGTGGTCCTGCAGAAGAATTAATGAAAGCTAAAGGATTTGACCCTACATCTAAGGGAGTTTACTCAATATATAAAGATTTTTTAGATTTTTTAATTGTGGATAGTGAAAAGGTAGATGTGGAATGTGAAGTTATAGAATATAACACGTTAATGAAGACGCAAAAAGATTCTATATCTCTTTTTAGAAAAATTAAGGAATTAATTAAGTAATCTGAAGGGCAAGTAAAATACTTTGAATTAGTCTCGCTGTATTCTTTAGAGAACGATAATTAATAATAGTATGGAAGAACTTGAGGGAGGAGTTGTACTAGCTAGTGAGTCTGGACTGACAGATAGTAGTTACGTGGAGGAAAGATGTGACTGGATAGATGCTGCTTTCCTAGGTGGTACAAATGCCGATGAAAAAACATTAAATGCTGCTTTAGAAATGATTTCTAGAGGAAGGAAAGAGTTTCTTACAAGATCAAAAAAATTTGCTAAAAGAGAATTGAAGAATCTTAAAGATAAAGACATAATAGGAGGTATAAATGTTAGAAGTTCTTCTTTACAGCCTCTATTAGAAATAGGTCAAATAATAGATAGTTTTGGCGGGATTTTAGAGATAAATGCTCATTGTAGACAACCAGAAATGATACAAGCAGGTTGTGGACATTCACTAATGAAAGACAAAAATAGACTAAAAAGATGGATAGAACAGGTCAAAAGAACAGGTGTAGATGTAAGTATAAAAACACGTGCTGAAATAGTAAATACTAAAGAGCTTGCTATAACTATTGAAGAGGCAGGAGGTGATATTATCCATATTGACTGTATGGATTCACCCGAAGTAATTAATGATATATCAAAAAATACTGACCTATTTATAATAGCTAATAACGGTGTAAGATCATATAAAGATTTTAGAGAATATATAGATAGAGGAGCGGATGCAGTAAGCACTGCCAGAGGTGGTAGAAGTGTTAAAATGTTAGAAAGAATTGTAGGCCCAAAAGTAAAGAACCAAGAAAAAATTGAATAATGGATAGATTTAGATAGGTTTATGGAGTTATCTGACGCTCAAAAGGCACAACTATCTATCGCTCAAAAGGCACAACTATCTATGTTACTTGAAGCTTCTAGTTCTCCTAAACCAGGTAACGTCGATAGAAAAAAATCTTGGGATGATTTAAGTTTTTTTCATTTTCTAGGTAGTTCTGTAGGAGCTCTCTCTGCTTTAAAAAAAGCAGAAAAGAGTGATAGCTTAGGAAAGGTATTCTATAAAGCAGTTAAAGAAACACATTTTCATGGTGAAAACACACACTTTGGAGCTTTGCTTCTATTAATTCCATTAATTAAAGCTTCAAAAAAGAGTGGAAAAAAAACAGAAAAGAAAAAAGTTAAAGAGGTTGTTCAAAATACTACAGTAGATGATTCAATTTTTTTTTATAAGTCTTTTAATGTCATCAATGTATATGTTCCCCCCATAGAAGAAACAGATATAGATATACCTGATGTAAATATCCCTAATAGTATATCCAAAGTCAAGAAAAGAAATTTAACACTTTATGAAATAATGGAAAAAAGTGCGTCTATAGATGGTGTAGCTAAAGAATGGACTACAGGATTTAAAAGAAGTTTTAATGCTGTAGATTATTTTGAACCAGAACAAAATATTGGAGAAACCATCTCGAAAACTTATATAAAGCTTTTGTCTGAAAAACCTGATACATTAGTTCAAAAAAAACATGGAAAAAAAGTAGCTGAAGAAGTTAGAAAAAAAGCAAAAAAAGTACTGTACTCTGAACCTCAAAATAGATGGAAAAATAGGGCTAAAAAATTAGATGAAGAACTTATAAATAGGAAAATAAACCCAGGAACTACTGCAGATATATTATGTAGTAGTATATTTTTAGGTTTAAATAATGTCCTCTGTATCTCTTGACAATCTAGTTTATGGTTATATTACAGAGACTATTTCTGTCACATATACAGAAAATAAAGGATATAATATTGCACCTATTGGTGTTATAAAAAAGAATGACGGGAAAACTTATGCTAGATTCTATAGAGGAAGTGATACAATAGAAAATGTTAAAAAATCAAATGAAATAATTATTAATTTCACTAGAGATCCTGTGGTATTTGCAGAAGGATCTCTTTCAGATAGAGCAGATGAAAAGATAAAAAATGGAAGACTTGAAGGAGCGGATGCATGGGTAAAGTGTTATACGGAATTAAATGAAATAAAACAAATAAAAACACAAACAGATAAAAAAACAGATAAAAGTAAAAAAGAAGAATGGATCCTAAAAGAAAAAGAAGGAAAAATATTGAAAAAAAGAGTATTTTCTATTAATAGAGGTTTTAACGCTATAATAGAAGCGACAATATATGCTACTAGATTAAAGTTTAATTCCAACTTCAAAGAAAAAGTTGATCATTATATAAAAATAGCTAAAAAATGTGGAGGGGAAAGAGAGAGAAAGGCCGCAAAAATAATTAAAGAACTAATAGATAAATAACCCACATAAATATATTTAAAGTAATACTAGATGTCTAATACTGACTCTATTATCCAGTTATCTTTTTCTTTTTTTGCTTTCATTTCATTATATGTAGGAGCTTTTATATCTAGTAATGACATTTTAGGAAGTATTGGATGAACTAATAAAGTAATTGAAGCACTATAAAACTGATTTTTTTCTATATTTACTTCCAGAACCTCTATTATAACAATTTGTTCAGAATCTTGTAAAAAAATTAATTCATTCAATACATCAAATACTAACGATTCTAGATTCTCAGATTCTACTTCTATTTTTTTTGTTTTACCATCTTTGGATTCTTTTAGATCATAGTCATCAGCTCCAACTATTTCAATAAAAGCTTTTATTGATTCAGATAAAGCGTCATCTAATGTATCTCCTTGCGCTTTAAACTTAATATCCGCTGTATGGTCTAATAACTCATACATTTGTTAAATAGACTTATCCCTCGTTTAGTTTCCTGTATAGTAAGTTGTCCTGGAGCAGTTTTTTCTTCTAATCCAGCATATGTCATAGAAGAACCTAGTACCGGACCAAGAAACCTTGAGTAACTACCTTTTTCCCCCATAGCTATCATGCAAACTCCTTTATTTTTAGAAGTTACTTCCAAGACATCTAGAGTATCATTATGTGTTTCTGCCTTTACAGCTAATTTAGCTATATCACCTATTTCTAGTGAATCTTTAATTATATTCTCCATTTTTTTCTTAGAAGGAGTTTCTTTGAAATTATGATAAGATAAAATTATAGTTACTCCCTCATTTTTTAGTTTATCAGCTATTTGTCTGCTATTTTTCATTTTAAATTCTATATCTATAGCATCAACATATTGAGATATTTCTTCTAAAATACCTATTCTGTCCTTTTCACCTCCATTAAACTTTCCTCCTTCCCATTTAGGTCTGTTTGTAGCAATTACAGGGAGTTCAAAATCTGTCTTTTTAACATCACTTATTGCGTCCCCATCATATAGATCAATCCTTATTTCTACTGCATCAGCGCCCTTCTTTTTAGCTTTTTGAAGGCTATTTTTAAAATCTGACTTTATACTTGCTATAATCTGCGTTTTTTCTTCCCACATTTATCTACTTTAACTATTTTTCAACTATTGACTCATCAACTTGTTTACCAAAATGACGTCCTACTTGTTCTATATACATAAAAACTTCATCACCTTCTTTAAGCTCCGTTACAGCCTTAGTACCATCTGGAGTAACTAGTTTTATAGTTTCAGCATTTTGGATTAATGTTTTATATCTTTGACCCTCTATTTCTGCTTCTATAAGCATTAATGGCCGTTTTTCTATCTTTGAACGGCCAACTAACGCTTCTCTAGTTTTTCCCTCTTTATTTACCACTAACACTTTATCTCCTGCTTTAAGTTCACTTAAATAACGGGTTTCACCTTCCGGAACCCTAATATAAGAATGAACACCACCAGCGTTAACTCTAAAAGGTCTAGAGGCTACATATGGAGATTGTTCTACTTCTGCATGCACTAAAAATAATCCAGAAGAAGAAGACCCTACTAACATACCTTCACCATAATCCATTAATGTTGTTGTATCTACACATACTCTATCTCCAGACTCCGTAGGTTCTACCTTAGTTATTTCCGCAAGCTCTAAATCTATTTCTTCAGCTTCCATTTCGTCTCTAATCTCTATTGTTTTCTTAATTTGGCTTGGATCATCTGTATCCAATAAAACTCCATCAGCACCTATCTCTAGTGTTTCAAAAGCGGTTTTAGCATCTTCAGAAGAGTCTACCCCAGCTATTATTTTTACATCTTCATTTTGTAATTCTGCAATTAAATTCTCCAGAGGTATAACTTCCCAGTCCTCACCTATTATAATTATATAATCCGCATATTCACCTAGCTTAGCAGCTAATCTTTCATATCTTTCATCTAATAGCTTGATGTATCCTGCTACATCCCCGCTATCTATACTTTTTAACTTCGCAAGATCGCTAGATCCGCTAAGATCAGGGGGAAAATCAATAGTTCCATCTCCTTCACCATCTTTACCTATCACAAATACTTCAGGGTTTATGTCTACTTTTTCTTGATCTTTAATGAAAGCAGCAACATCGACTTCACCTAGCTCCTTTACATTTTCAATATCATTTTGCCCAACTAACACTTTATCTACACCACTTTCTAGTGCAGCTGTAACAAGTGGTAGCCTATCTTCCCACTCACCTTCATCTGCCTTATACCAGACTTCTTTCATGTTTCTAGTTCTTGCATAGCTTCATCAACACTACCATTATTATGCACTATCTTGGATACTGCACTAGTCATAGACTCAATATTTTCATGCTGGAAAATATTTCTTCCTACTGAAACCCCCCTAGCTCCTTCATCCATAGCATTTTTTATATCTGTTAATATCTCTTTCTCAGTCTCTGCCCTAGGTCCACCAGCAATAACTATAGGTACAGGACATCCCTCAGTAACCTCCTCAAACCCATCACGTATATAGGGAGCTTTTACAATGTCAGCCCCAAGTTCTGCACCAATCCTAGCAGCATGTGAAACGGTATCCTTATTAACCTCAATATCAGGTCCTCTAACATATGTCATAGCAACTAATGGTAATCCAAATTCACCGCATAGACCAGAGACTTCACCTAACTCCTTTAACTGATCTGGCTCTGTTTCACATCCTATATTAATATGAAATGAAACAGCATCTCCTCCAACTCTTATTGCTTCTTTAACATCTGCCACTAAAACCTTATAGTTAGGATCAGGGCCAACTGATGTAGCACCATTAAGATGTACAATAAGACCTACATCTAAGCCCAGCCCACAAACTTCATCTATCATTCCTTTATGTAGTAACACAGAATCTCCACCTCCATTTTCAACAGACTCCACAGTAGAACCTATATCTCTTAATCCATCAATAGGACCCATAGTCACTCCATGATCCATAGGAACCATCAAAATATTCCCAGACTCTACATCACTAATTCTATTTAGCCTTATTTTTCTTCCTTTTTCCATGACCAGAAATTTATTTATAGATATTTTAATTACTTTCTCTCTATATCTTATATCTAAGTAATGCAGCTATCCCACCTAAACCCTCAAGTTGTTGTCCAGGGTCAAACTGTATTGGAAAAAAGATGACATCACCACCTTTTTGTTCTGTTACATCAACTATTTCTTGTACTTCCTCACTTTCCCTAAAATGTTCTTCTACCACGAGTAACACCTCAATAGCCCCCTGATTAGCTGCTTTTTTAACTTCATTTTGCCCATAAATAGCATCTCCTCCTCTTGCTACACGTTCTAGTAGCTCATCAATAAAACTAGCCTGTTTCTCAATTCTTATTTCTTCCGCAATTCTATCTATAGCTCCTCTCTTTAAAACCTCATGTACTCCTCTACCACCTATACTAGCAGTATCCTCAATTATTATCTCATTAACTATACCTGGCTCATTTTCTTCAATATAATCATAAACATCTTTTTTAGTAAACCCAGGACCAGCTAATATAATTCCATCTATATCACCTAGATTCTTTAGTACAGAAATAATACGTTCGAACAAATCTTGTCTTTTTACTCCTTCACCTTTTCCAGTACTTTCCTTAAAATGAGCTATCTCATTTACGTTATGTCTACCTACTTTATGTATATAACACTCACCTTCTTCCACTGAAACTACAACCACTTCCGTAGGTTCCCCTTTAGCTTCTTCTAGACGCTCAAGCTCTCTTCCCTTCCATTTTTTCTCTATCTCTAATTCCTTCCTAGGTTCTATATTTATTGTATGATGCCTACCTATCTCACTTTCTCTATCACAATTTTTTATGATTCCAGAAATCCTCAACCTACTAGAAAAATCATCTAGTTCTACACTTTCAACATCTAACTCTACAGACATAGTCTCACGTATATTTGACGAGCGCTCCACCTCACTAGGACCCTCTATTTTCCGTTCAGTAATAGATGAAACTTTATCTCCCTCACCAATAACCCACTCAAGATGCCATAGATCATCCGAACTCTCAGGTACAGCTTTTATGGTTCCATAATTATCCGTTAAATTTTTGTTCTCTATACGCATTAGAGAAGTTTTTTGGTTAAGAAACCTCTAAAAACCTACTAAGGTGAGGTGGCAGAGCGGCCCAAAGCGCCCGCCTTGAGAGCGGGTGGGCGAAAGCCCTCGAGGGTTCAAATCCCTCCCTCACCGAACAATAAAAAAATACAAAACCATACAACAATAATAGATGATTATATCGATGTCCGACTGGTATAATAGATAATTCGGACGTGTTACACGCTTCCCCTCACCCTGATAGGGTACTCACCCAGATTCGTTAGTTGCGTTGCTTCCTTGAAGACAGAGACTTTGTGCTACCACAAGTTGAAAATATACGACTTATTAAAATTTGTTCTATATTTTCATAGACATCTTCATTTATCTCCAAATCAGAAAATACACCAAGAGGTATTTTACCACCAGCCATATAACTATGGCCACCAAAGCTCCCAAGATCTGTGAAGATTTCCTCAAGTAACTGACCCATATGTATGTTAGAATTAATTGAGCGAGCGCTTACTTGGATAGAGTCATCTATTATCCCAAATACAAAATTTACAGTTATCCCCTCCGTATTAATAAGATAATCCGCAACCTGTGGAAGCGCATCTCTCTCACTAATTTCACCAATAAAAGAGACAAGACAAGACTCTTCAACTATACGGTTCTCTATAGCTTTACCTATCGAATCAATTGTACCCGGGCTAACAGGAGGGTCAACTAAACGTATAAGCAAATCAGTATCCACATTATTATGCAGATATATCCCAGCATTGTAATCATCAACTGTCACTCCTCTTAAAAAATTTTTAGTTTCCGTTCTAATAGCAAAAAGAAGTGAAGTTGCTAGATCCTCATTTATATCCATACTAAGTTCTTTAATATACTCAGCTAAAATAGTCGCACTAGCCCCGATTCCCTCCCTATGATCTACAAATCTTGCATCAATATTAGAAGTTGAATGATGATCTATAACTATATCTATAGAACTTCCAGAATCAACATTATTATTTTTACCAGGAATAGAATGATCAACAAAAGCTATTAAGTCATAATTAGAAATATATTCTTGTTTAAAATCCATAAGGTCAATATCAAATAAGTTTACAAAAGCTCTATTCTGTTGATGGGAAATAGATCCACTATATAAAATATCTATTTTAGAAACATTATTTTCCTTAGCTATATATTCTAAACCAAGAGCACTCGCTAAACTATCAGGATCAGGATTATTATGACAAACAATACCCAATGAATCATTTCTATCAAGTATTTCAACCAACTCCTGAGATTTTGACATTAGATTATGGTAATTGGAGAAAGAAGTTAAGACCTTCTGGTTTATAAAGGATTTAACTCCCATTTACCAATCTATCTTCCTAAAAAGAGAATGAGGATTACCTTAATAATGAAACTCCCGACCTCAGTTGGCTTGGAACTTACCATAGATTAGTTTAACAGGTGTTTGACTTAATCAGTATTGTTGCCTTTGTCAAAGGCCAAGGATCGACTGGCCCATACAACCCAATGCATTCCACCTCAGCTTCACTATACAGAAAAGCGGTTTCAAGAGAAGACAATATCTAAAACAATATCATTCCCCATAGTTTGCTATATTCACCGAAGTGTTTCTGTCTGCCTAGTCTTAACTGCACGGCTTACGACAGATAAACTACCACTCAGATCCAATCTCCGAGGTACTCACGCTATCATCTCCATAGATACTAATAGGTATGCGGATATCTGGATCCTTGTTGTTTTATTTTCTCAGATTCAGGCCGTTCTTTATTTTCATCAAAGGAGGCAGGATCTTGATCTTTAAGTTTTCTTGTTGTTTGTGTTATTCGCATGCTACAGAATTCTGCTCCACACATACTACAGAACTGTACTTCTTTAGGATCATAGTTTTCCTCAGAAGTTGATTCCATATGATATTTTTCCGCTGTAGGTGGATCCAATGAAAGATCTATTTGTCTCTCCCAGTCAAAAGAAAACCGAGCTTTCGAAAGTTCCTCGTCCCACTTTAATGCTTTTTTCCGTCCTCTAGCAATATCAGCTGAGTGGGCCGCTATATTATAAGATATTAGTCCTTTTTTTACATCTTCTTTGCTAGGTAATCCAAGATGCTCTTTTGGTGTTACATAACATAACATATCAGCACCATGCCATCCTATTACTGCTGCTCCTATCATACTGGTCATATGGTCATATCCTGGAGCAAAATCAGTGACCAAGGGTCCAAGGGTATAAAATGGAGCATTATCACAGATTTCTTTCTGTTTTTCTACCTGCATTTCTATCTCATTTAATGGTATATGACCAGGTCCTTCCACCATAACCTGACAATCTTTTTCCTGAGCTTTTTTTGTAAGTTCTCCAAGTGTTTTTAGTTCCGCAAATTGGGCGTTATCACTTGAGTCATCTATACTCCCTGGACGTAAACCATCCCCTAGACTAAAAGTTACGTCATATCTTTGAAATATCTCACATATTTCATCAAAATGAGTATAAAAGAAGTTTTGTTTATTATTTTCTTCCATCCATTGTGCCATTATAGAACCTCCTCTACTAACTATCCCAGTAGTTCTATTTTTCGTAAATGGTATATATTCATCTAAAACTCCTGCATGTATTGTCATATAGTCAACTCCTTGTTTTGCTTGTTTTTCTATGACGTCAATAGCGAGTTCAGGAGTTATATCAGCTACACTATTAGCTTCATCTAGTGTTTGATATATTGGAACTGTTCCTATTGGTACCGGACTGTTTTCTATTATTATTTTACGTATTTTATCTAGATCACTTCGTCCAGTAGAAAGATCCATTACGGTATCTGCTCCCCAATGTATAGCATTATGAAGTTTTTCTAGTTCTTTGTCTTCATCGCTTGTATCTTCACTTGCTCCAATGTTAGCATTTACTTTAACACTTGAGACTTGACCTATACCCATGGGCTCAAGGTTCTTATTTAGGTGTTTGTGGTTTGCAGGTATCACCAATCTGCCATTAGATACTTCCTCTCGTATTTTTTCCGGTTTAATTCCTTCAATTTGAGCTACATATTCCATTTGAGGCGTTATAGACCCGTCCTTAGCTTCCTTTATTTGAGTTTTAGTAGTTTTTTGGGCCATGTCTTACCTTAAAATTCTATAATTCATAAATATTATTATCTAGTTATATAGACTAGTTATATAGTTTATATATAATTATTTACATCAATCAAAAATAATAAATATAATATATATATCATAATCTAAAAAATAATTTATTTCGTCTGGATTTAAACAAAATATTGATAGCCCCGGGAGGGATTTGAACCCTCGACCTGCTGCTTTCTTGCCTATATGTTGGTTACAAGGCAGCCGCTCTTGCCAGCTGAGCTACCGAGGCTTGGTGATTAATATGTGGGCAATGCCAAAAAATTTATTCTTTTAATACTTCTAAAGCTGGCAATCTCTCACCTGATAGAAGTGAGACAAATGCTTTACCTCCAGATGATATATGATCAAATTTTTTTATTCCTAGTTTCTTTATAGCTGCTGAAGTATCACCCCCTCCAGCTACAGAAAAATTAGCCTCAGTAGCTGCATTAAATACTTCCATAGTACCTCTTTCAAAGCCTTCTTCATATACTCCTGCGGGACCATTTACGACTGCTGTACCTGCCTTTTTAAGTATTTTAGAATATCTTTCTATAGTTTCATCACCTATATCTACTGCTTTACCATCAGCCTCACCTGGTTCTATTTTTTCCACATTTCTAGATATAAAGTCATTCGGAACCTCAATAGAGTCATACTTTTCCAAAAGATCCGAGGCTTTACCTTTCTTATCAGCAAATAAATTACCTACAATACCTGTTGTTAATATTTTATCTGCTCGTTTATTAGATAAAGCAGCATCAATAGCTCTAAGTGTATCTTCAGGTTTAGCTCCACCCAAAACAAAAATTCTAGGTCTTTCTGCACCATCCATATCTAATGCTTCAAGTTCTTTTTCCATTGAGAGTCCAGTATATGATGGAAGAACCTTAGGAAAACCAACTATAGACGGTTGGGATCTATGGGCCATTGAAAAAGCGTCATTTATGTATGCATCAAAAAGAGGGGCTAACTTTCTAACTAGATGTGTCTTCGCTGCTTTCTCACTATCCATGCTCATATATTCCTCAGAATAAAATCGTACATTTTCAAGTAGTAATACATCACCAGGTTCAGCCTCCTTTATAGCCCATCTAGCTGTTGAACCAAAAAGATCATCAATATAATCTACCTTCCTACCTAGAGCTCTTTCAATAGTTTTAGCGTGTTTTTCAAGTGTAGTAAAATCATCTTCACCAGGCCTAGATTGATGAGAAAGAAGCACAACTGTACTATCTTTTAATTCTTCTAAAGTCTCAACATGTCTTTTTATTTTCGTATCATCGATAGGCTCTCCCTCCGTATCCACAGGACAGTTAAAATCCACTCTGACTAGCAATTGACCCTTGGGGACTTCACTAAATCTCCTCATATTCGAGTCACTACCGCAGTAACCAAGTGTTTTTTGTTCCTCATCCTATCAACAAATATGGAAATATTAAATAAATTTAATTTCTGGCATATAACCCTAATTTTAGCTATTTTAGCAGCCATAGTAACATATTACCAAGGAGGCGATGGATTCTCTCAAGAAAGCGCTACAATCTATATATTTATTTGGACTCTAGTAGCTAGCTGGATTAGTCTCCAATTCTATAAAGGAGGGCTAAAAAAACAAAATAAAAAACTTAAAAGCAATATTGAAGACTGGAAAGCAACAGTTGTAGATTACAGAGAAGAATACAGAGAAAAAACAAAAGAACTAGAACAAGAAAACGAAGAATTAAGACAGACGATAAAAGAAATTCTAAAAGAAAAAGAAACAGTGGAAAAACAAAAAAATTAATCGAAATATTACAAAAACAAAAAAATGGAGTAATACATTATCTTCCGGCCTACCATACAACTCCCTGACATTTCTAACTTCTATACTAACTTCTGCCACATAGAATTATTTGAATCTATACAAACCTTAAAATCTGGAAAGTATATATGTAAAAGATTTAAAAAATTAAAAATTAGGGAAAACTAAATAAAAACTTAAACGCAAATAAACTTATAAAAATATATTTATTTAAACTATTATCAATTTATCCCGCTATCCTAAATCCTTCCTTTTCTAGAACTTCTTCCACCCTACCTTCGTGGTTTCCCTGAAGTTCTACTTTATTTTTATCTACTGTTCCACCACAGGCTAGTTGCTTTTTTAGTTTTGTAGCCATCTCATCTACATCCACGTCCTCATCAAAGCCTTCAACAATAGTTACCTCTTTACCATATCTTCTTTCATCTACATATATTTCGAGTTCTTGTTCCCCTTTAGCAACATCCTCACATACGCAAAGATCTTCAGGTAATCCACACGTAGAACATACCGCACTCATGTCGGCGCTGTTAGCTTCTTAGCCTCACGAGCAGTCTCTCTAAGCATTAAGATATCTGCTTCACGTACTGGACCAACTACATTTCTAGTTAAAACGCTTCCTTTATCTTCACCTTCAAGAACTCTGACTCTAACCTGCGTGGCTTCTCCATGCATTCCTGTCCTATCAACTACCTCAACTACCTCCGCAGGCGTCGCGTCTTCTTCTGGCTCAGGCATTCATTACACATAATATGTGATAGCTGAAAAGAGTTACGCCAGAAACATCAAAGAAACCAACAATATTGTTTTTATATCAATTATATTTATAATTTAACCCTAAAAAAGCTATTTCCACCAAAAATAAGGATATATATATCATATTAAA
>JAHENH010000018.1 GCA_018609935.1 Halobacteriales archaeon
GGGAGGAAAGGAGATGCCTTCAGCTAAAGACATGTCACTTAATGTGATAGGTAATGGATCAAAAGAAACTGAATTTTCACAAGATTATTTAGCAACTACTGCTCTTTCTTCTACTTTACGTAATATAACAAAGGAAGGTTTAAATATTCTCGATAAAACCTTTGGAAAAGGAGCAAAAAATCCTTTTAAAGAGGTGATGAGAGGAATTGACTACTTAAGAGATAAATGGGAAAAGCAAAGTAATGAAAAAAGGTTAAAAACAGTTAACCAATTATCAGAACTAGAACTTTTTGGACATGATAAGTTTAGTAGTTATGATGAAATGAAAGAAGCAATAGGTGAATCAACGAAGAAGATAAATGATATAAATAAAAAATTAGAAAAAGGTCTAGAAATAGAAAGAACTGCTTATTCTAAAGTAGGCTTAAAGAAGAAGAATATAGAGGGTGTATTAAATAACATAACAGAATCTACAGCTACTAATATTACTGATAATAGTGGTAAAGGTATAAATACAGAGCCTTTCTTAAATAAAGTAAATGATCAAGGTATAGAGTCAGCTAATATAGTTTTAGATAATAATGGAGAACTTCTTCCTCAAGTAAATATCAAAGTAGGAAGTAAAAATGGAGAAAATTATAGTATAAACTTTAAAAAGCCTAGCCAGAAAGGAGATATTATAGGATTAAAATCCGGATTAAAAGCATTATCAGAAGAAATTGCAGGTGAAGATAAAAGAGATAGAGTAGATACAGCTATAGAAAAGGTAATGGGTAATTTTAAACATCAGGATATAGGGGTTTATGATGAAAAACAGGTAAAAGAATATTTCAATACTGAAGCATTACGGTCAGAAAAAAGAGATTATCCAAGAACTATAAGTGCTGGATTGCCTGATGATGTTTATCCTGTTCTATTAGATATTGGTGATAATAAAAATATTAAAAGAGATTATGAGTTAAGACTTACAGATAATGAAGGAAATGAATTATCAGCTATTGATAATATAAAGCATAAAGATCAAGCAGTTAATACGTTAAAAACACTTATTGAAGAGGCAAATAATAATGGTATGCCTTTTATGGATTACGTAGAAAAACTAGAGAAGAAAAAAGAAGAAGAGAAATAAAAAGATAAAGGATAGTTAATGGCAAAGAAGGTAAAAATATCAGCAGATGACATATTATCTCAATCAAAAGGGGATAAGTATTCTAATTTACAAGAGTCGGGTCTGGATAAATCTACTGAAGAAAAGAGAAAGAGAAGTAAGAAGGTTAAGACCAACGGTAAGAATAAGGGTAAAGATAAAAGTAAAAGACCTACTATATCAGCCGAAGATATAAAATCTTCTGTAGAATCTGAAGAAGAGTATATTGAAGCTGTAGAAAGATCAGCAGCTGAGTCCATTCCATCAGGAAGAAGAGCACTAGGAACTGATCTAGGACGTAAATATGATCTAAGAGAAGATATAGAAGGAGGAAGATTTAACTTGTTCGATGTAGATGATGATGAATTACTAGACGAGAGGGCTTCGCAACAAAGTAATTTAGAGATGGGATTCAATGCTATAGTAGGAGGAATAGCTAAAGGATTAGCAGGAGCAGGTCAAAATATATCCATGATAGTATCCGGAGATATATTAAAGAGTGATTGGGATGATATGAGTAGTGTAACTAATATGTTCAAGGAGGCTAAAGAAGTTGTGGATGAAGGATTACCTATATACAGATCTGCTGAAGGACAAGAAAATATGTGGTCTTGGGATGATGGAGCTGCTTTTTGGGATTCTCTGAGTTCTGTAGAGAAAAATGTCACTGAGTTCGCTATACCTACCGGAATAGCTTCTAAAACAATTGGTCTTGCCGGTAAAGCTTTTAGATATTTAGCCAGAACAGGAAAGATGGGTAGAAAGTTGTTAGGTACACTGAATTTAGCAGCGAGTAAGTCTCCTAAGTTAGCTAAAACTATGGATTCTTTAGCTCCTTCTGCGGTCATATCTCCGGCAGAAGCCACTAGAGAAGGGATGGAAGTTTATGAAAAAGGATGGAAAGATTTAGCTGCTAGAGGAATACCTAAAGATGAAGCTAAAAGATTAGCAGGCAAAGAAGCTACAGATACTTATTGGAAGAATCTTCCTTTTTTAATGTTAAGTAATGCAGTAGGACTATATTCCACTAATCTATCAAGAGGATTCACAAGAAACTGGTTTAAGAGAGGAAAGAGTAAAATAGCGAGGGATTTTATGTTAGGTGGTAGTGCTGAAGGAGTAGAAGAAGGAACTCAGAAGATATTCTCTGAAGAGGATAAATATGATATAGAACAAGAAGCTAATAGAATACTACCTGAGAGTAAGAAATTCTATATGGATCATACTCCTGCCGATCCGGTAAGTAGAGCTCTACATAATGCTGTTTCTTCAGAAGCATTATATGAAGAGATGTTAGGATTTGTTAGTGGTTCAGGTCAGAGAATGGTACATGAGGCTCTAGCTAATACTAAAGGAGCTAAAGAAAGGAGAAAGAAATTAAAGGAATTACAAGGACAGATCACCAACGAGAATATGGATAAGTTGGAGAAGGTCATAAAGAATCAGATGAAATATGAGAATGATCTGGAAAAAGTCCTTAAAGAGAATGACCAGGAGCTTTTTGATTTCATGCAAGATAGTCAATTCTCTAATATAGTCATTAATAATGCTGCACATGGTACTCTGGATCATTTAGAACAGCAACTGGATATGATAGCCAAAGGTGAAATATCTCAAGAGAGATTAAGTAACCTAGGAGGGGAATCAGCTAAACAGAAAGCTAGAGAAAATCTAGACCAATTAAAGAAGATAGAGAATAAGTATCTATCTAATTCCATATTTGAGAATGCATCTCACATAACCAAGCTTGAGGTAGCTCTGGATAATATCAAGAATGTTAGTAAAGAACTACAGAGCAAGAAGGATGAGAAAATGTCAGATCTTAGAGATAAAGCTGATAAGATCGCCAAGAAATACAATGTAGCTGACTATAATGTTAAGAAGTTAGATCAAGTCCCCGAAGCTGAGAAAAGAAATAATGAATCTAATTATGATAAGTTCAGAAAAGAGGTAAAGATCACTACACCTTATAGAGAGATATATGGTGATACTAATATAAAGAATGATAAAGGAGAAACTCTTGGAGCTGTAAATAAAGGAGGAGAGCATAGATTATCTCTTCAGGGCAGATTAGATCTTTTCGATAGTTCTTCCTTAGAAATAGATAAAGAGATAAGCAGATTAAAAAGTGATGAATATCAAGAGAAGAAAAGAAAGGAGAATGATAGAGAAAAGGAGAATACAAAGAAAGATCAAGAAAAGATAAAGAATACAGAGGCTGTCAGTATAAATAGCCCTGAGGATATAAATAAAAAGGATGTTCTGGAAAAGGACAATAAGCTCTATGATTATAAAGGAAAAGATAAGAAAGGGAATCACGTTCTGAATAGATATGGAAAGAAAGAAACTTTTTCTGATAAAGAATTAAAAGATCTCATAGATAATAATGATATAATAAAGAGAGAGCATAAGAAAAAGAGAGAAGATAAAGAGAAAGAGAAACAATATCAAGAGGAGAATAATAATAAGGAGAATTTAGAGGATAAGACTATAAAGTCCATAAGGGATGCACAGTCCATAGAGGAACTGAATAATATAGAGGGATTAATAGATGAAAAAGGTCAGAGAACAAATAAGATAAATACAGAGTTAGATACTAAAAGAGAAGCTCTATCCAAAGGAGAGAAAGATAAAGGGGAAGAGGCAGAGGAAGAGACAGAAGAGGATCGTTACGCCAAAGATGTAGCTGATGCTGATTCTATAGAGGAATTAGATGATATTCAGGATGAGTTATTGGATAAGGGCTTGGATTCTCCTAAGCTTATAAATGCCATAGATAAGAAGAGAAATAGACTTAGAAAAGAATATGGACCCACCCATGAAGGAGGAGATCCGAATTTAAGTAAAAAGGAGAATAAAGGAGGAGCTAAAGCATTCCATATATCATTTCAAGATCCTCTTAATATAGAACACAAAGATAAAGAATTCAATGAAGAACAGAGAAAATTATTAAATGCATTAGGGGATGGAAGGATAAAGTCAGGAACTGAAGTGAGGGTAGAATTCCTCACTAAAGAAGAACTGAAGAGATCTAAGAAAGAGGGAGTATTCAAAGGCAGAGAAAAGGAAGTGGATGAGGCTGTAAAAGCATTGGAAGAAAGTAAAGACCCTGAGGCTTTAGATTTTGAGGTTATAAATAAAGTCCCTCTAAAATCTATCATAAAAGCCGAAGGAGAAGAGATAACAACATATCTACCCGATGATAGAGTTCTTGATGATAAAGAAGCCGTAAGATCAGCAGCTAAACTTAGAGCAGCTGTAAAGAACGAAGGCTCTCTTAATACTACTATATCTTTTGTCTCAGGAGGATATAGAGGAGGTGCGGTCATAACTGAAGGACATTTGGATAAAAATAAGAGTCCTTTAGATGCTAAGAATGATCCCAGAGAGGTTCTTCATAAAACTCCTTCCAAGGATATAAATTTCTATTATAGGGCTAGAGACAAAAGTAGGTTTGTTTATAGAGGTAAACATGACTATATAGATCCTAAGATATTTATTAAAGAAGATGATAATCAACCCGGAGGTATAGTAGTAGGATTCCCTAAGCCTTATAACAATGATAAGGGTGTAATAGCTCTAGGACATCAAACTATAGGAGATAACTCAGATGTATCTAGGTTAATTAAAGATATATTATATAGGATATCAGGTATAAATATCTTAGAGAAGTTCGGAGGTAGAGTAAAATTCGAGAGAGTAGAAGCGGAGTCATCCGATACAGAGGCAAGTAATGATATATTGGTGAGACTGAGAAATATAAAGGATGAAGGAGATGTTACTTCTTTTGTTAAGGATGATAATGGTATTATAACTTATAAGTCCATTCTTGACTTTTTCATGTATATGGGGGATCCAAGTGTTGAAGGAGGAAAAGGAAGTCCGGGTAATATATGGTTACAAGGTAAGTCTGTCAATTTCAGATATAAGGATGAGAAAGGTAAGATACAGAGTGTTTTTCTTAATAATGATGTTAAAGATGATCCGGAGGTCAATAGACGTATAAAATTCAATATATTAGCATTAGAATCCATCCTGAATACTACATCTGAAGAATCATTCGGTAATAATGAGGTGGTAAGTAAGCCGAGACAGTTCGATATAAATAGAGTGGATGAGAAAGGATATACTGAACACTTACTGGATAATAAGGTATTCTGGACAGATGCAGCTATAGATCCTTATAAAGGTGTACCTTATGCTAACCCCAGAATAGAGATAAGCGATCCTACTTTAGAGTCAGAATCCAATTCCGTGGAACATGGAAAAGAGGTTAATGAAGATCTAAAGGGTACAGGAGAAGAAGTTAGAAGATCCAAAGGAGAGACCAAGAAAGAAGAATCGGGTAAGAAAGAAGCAGAGAAGAAAGAAGTATCAAGAGAAAAAGTTACAAAAGGTAAAAGAAAAGGGCAAGATGCGATTGTATATAAAGAAACTTATACCGAGACAATGGAAGGAGATATTGTTACTGTTACAAAATTTTCTAAAGAAATAGGAGGAGATGAGGTTGATTTAGGAGGTCAAACTATGACTTTTAAAGAGTTTAAAGAACAATATCCTTTAACAGAAGAATATGAAAATATATTAGAAGATTTAGATGATAGTGAAAATATAACTGTTAGGAAAGTAAGCCTTGCCCCAAGTAATTCAAGATTTAATTCTGTAGTTGATGTATTTTCTCCGAATTTAGGACTAAAAGAAAGGTTAGATATAAAAAAAGATAACGCTAAATATGATGCAGAATTAGCTGCTTTAGAAGAAAATACTAACCAATCTGAAACAGAAGCTAAAAAAGCTGATATAGAAAGAAGAAGACAAGAAGAATTAAATGAAAAGAAACCAAAAATACAATTTGGAGAACAAATAGGTTTTTATGACTCTCCTACTGAAGAGTTGAATAGAAGAGAAAAAAAGGTTAAAGAACTTAAATCTCAACTATCTATTGAAAAAAATAGGGGAATAAAGGATACTGATGTTTTGGAAAGAAGTCTTTCTGCAAGTCAGAATAGTTTAAATAATTCGAGAAAGA
>JAHENH010000019.1 GCA_018609935.1 Halobacteriales archaeon
AAGTATGTGTCTCCGAGTGTTTTTCCAGCTTCTAGGTTTCTGTTGTATGCTTCTATTGGAATTTTTGTACCAGTTTCTTCTACTGACTTTTTATGGTTCTCCAAGCTCTTTTTTACGTTTTCTACACTTTGTTCTACATATCTTCTCTGCAAGTCGAACAGTCTTTGTAAAGGTGATGTTTCTATACTCATTGTATTTAATATTAAACCCTCGAAACGTATAAAGATTACTATTAATACCAACAAATGGTAAAGAATGGTAAAACATGTTTTTGTGTATAAAACAACAATTATATATAAACTGTTATCAACTTATCACAAGTTTATAAAAAAAGACAGGGATCTAAAAATACATTATTTAGAAAAAGCCCCCGGTTTTATATACTTAAAATAAATAATATTAACAAACGTTATATTTAGATTATTAATTAATTATTTTATATAATAAAGTCTTTATTGAATATATGTCGAATAAAAATTGGGGATTTCACACCCAAAGTTTGCATGTCGGACAAGAAGAGCCGGACCCCACTACCAATGCTAGGGCTCCTCCTATATATCAAACAACATCATACGTATTTGACGATGCAGACCACGCAGGATCATTATTCGCTCTAGAAGAAGCTGGTAATATCTATAGTCGAATAATGAATCCGACAAACGCAATCTTAGAAAAAAGATTAGCTTCTTTAGAAGGTGGAGTTGCAGCAATTGCTACTTCTAGTGGAATGGCCTCTCTAGATCTTTGTACCTTCACATTGGCATCCAATGGAGATAATATCGTTACCAGTTCTTCTCTCTATGGAGGTACATATACCTATTTCACCCATACTGCTCCTCGCAGAGGTATAGATGTCAGATTTGTTGATACACTTAACTATGAAGAATATAAAGAAAATATAGATAGTGATACTAAATATGTCCATATTGAAACTATAGGGAATCCAGCTCTTGATGTTCCAGATATAGAAGAGATATCAGAAATTGCACATGATAAAAATGTTCCTTTGTTTGTAGATAACACTTTTGCGACTCCATATCTCTGTAATCCTATAGAACATGGAGCAGATATAGTTTGGCATTCTACAACAAAATGGATACACGGAAGTGGATCCACAATAGGAGGTATATTAATTGATGGTGGTACATTTCCTTGGGAAGACGGTGACTACCCCGAAATAACTGAAGATAATCCAGCATATCATGGAGTAAACTTCAAGGAAAGATTCGGAGAAGCAGCATTTGCTTACACAGCAAGAGCACGTGGACTTAGAGACCTAGGAAATCAACAAGCTCCATTTGATTCATGGATTACGCTACAAAAACTAGAAACTCTACCACTTAGAATGGAAAGACATTCTAAAAACGCACTAGAAGTCGCAAAGTTCCTAGAAGACCATAGTGAGGTTTCATGGGTTAACTATCCAGGACTTGAATCCCATATCTCTTATGACACTGCAAAAGAATATCTAGATGGAGGGTTTGGAGGGATGATAACTTTTGGTGTAGAAGGTGGATATGAAGTAGGAAGAAAGATATGTGAAAATACAGAACTAGCTAGTTTATTAGCTAATGTAGGAGATGCAAAAACTTTGATTATTCACCCAGCTAGTACAACACATCAACAACTTTCAGAAGAAGAAAAACGAGCAAGTGGTGTCACACCAGACCTAGTACGACTTTCTGTGGGATTAGAAGATACAAAGGATATAATTAATGATATAGATCAAGCTATAGAAAAATCTAAAAAATAAACGACATATAGATGGAGTCTATACCTGGCAGGGTCAATATAAAAAACTTTGAATTTGAGTTTGGAGGTAATATCCCAAAACTAGAACTTGCATATTCAACCTATGGCGAATATAAAGGAGATAATGCTGTATTAATATGTCACGCTCTAACTGGAAGCCATCATGTAGCAGGAGATCTAGATGACCCAGAAGTTGATACTAGTGGACAGGCAGCTGCATGGTGGAATGGATTGATAGGTAACGGAAAAGCCATAGATACCACAAAATATTTTGTAATTTGTGTTAATGTTCCAGGATCCTGCTATGGTAGTACTGGACCATCAAGCTATAACCCAAAAACTAGAAAACCGTACGCAACAGATTTTCCACGTGTTTCAGTTTCAGATTGGGTTCGTGCTCAAAAACTTCTCTTGGATAAATTAGGGATAGAACGACTTCATGGAATAATAGGTCCAAGTCTAGGAGGTATGAATGTCCTAGAATGGGCTAAAAAATATCCTTATATGGTTGATAAGTTAATACCCGTGGGAGCCGGAGCAAGACTTGACCCCCAGTGTATAGCTTTAGACTCAATTGCACGCCAAGCTATTAAAATGGACCCAAACTGGAATGGAGGAAATTATTATGGAAAAAAACACCCTAAAGAAGGATTAGGTATGGCTAGAAAGATAGGTCATATAATGTATCTATCTAAAAATTCTATGGAACAAAAATTCGGAAGACAGACTGCTAATAGAGAAAGAAAAAATATAGAATATACTTCAACAGACTCTATCAGTAATGAATTTCCTTATTTTGAAATAGAATCTTATCTAGACTATCAAGCAAAAAAATTTGTAGATAGATTCGATGCCAACAGTTATCTATATCTACTAAGAGCCATGGACCACTATGATTTGGGTAGAGGATATAAATCAGACATTAAAGCCATAAAAGACTTTAATGGATCCATACTAGTTGTTAGTAGTACTGGAGACTGGCATTTCACAATAAAACAAGCAAACAATCTAGTAGATGTATTCAACAAAGGAGGTGCAGACACATATCACTATGTAGTTAATAGTGACTATGGACATGATGCCTTTTTAGTAGAACTAGATAAATTTAAAAAACCTATATCAAACTTTCTCGAAAACAACCTAAATAAGGAATATGAAAACAAACTATATAAATACAATTAGATACAACTATAAATTTATCTAATACAATTATTTTATCTCTTCCCTACAAAAGTTAAAAATATTTACTAGTTTAATAAGTTATTCTACGATCTAAACATAAAAATTAGGTTCTTCTAAAGTTGATATTCTATACTTTCCAGTTTTATTGATATAATAGTTCCTTCTGGTTTAGTTTTTATATCTATTTCACCATTTGATTCTTCTACTACCCAGTGTATAATCCATAATCCTAGACCACTAAGATGGTCTAGATCAGACTCTTCTCCACGCTCCAAAACATCTATTTCTTCTCGTGGAATACCAGGGCCATCATCCTCTACTTCCAAAACAAAATATCCGTTCTTTTTATCCACTTAAATCTTTACCCATGGATTTTGTTTTGGATTATGCTCTATAGCATTCTCAATAAGATTATCAATAGCAGAACCTATAAGACTATTAGTCAAGACAACCGCATTATTAGGTAAGTCAGTCTCTATAATTGCATCCGGATAACTATCACGTAAAACAACCACACTTTCCATAATTATTTCTACAAGGTCAATTGATTCCTTTATAACCTCCTTTCTTTTAATCAGTTTTTCAATCTCTCTTGATTGCTTACTAATACTAACAATCTTATTTACATTATCAATAATAACATCAAGACTATCTTTTTCATTTTCTGGAACTATATCTCGTAGTATTTCTGCTCTTGTAAGTATTATATTCATAGTATTTAATAGATCATGACGTAAAACCCGAGTTAAAACTTGAAGACGTCTCTCACGTCTTTTTCTATCTGATATATCACGTATAACACCTGTTGTACCCTGAAACTCTCCATCATCAAAAGGAAGTAAAGCTATATGAGCTTGAACAGGTATAGCATCACCATCTTTAGTTCTTAGCTCTAATTCAACAATACCAGTATCTTTACTATCATCCCTCAGCAACTCTTTTATTTTATCTTCCGATTTTTCTATATCTTCTTCCCTATATAAAAATGAAGGATAACTACCTAAAACTTCATTCTTTGAATATCCAGAAATATCACAAAATCTCTCATTTATAAATATATACTCCCCGTCTTCATCTAATGTATATACAGGATCTCCTGAAGCCTCTATTATCCTTTCATATCTTTCTAGTTCTTGTTGTCTATGTTTTTTCTGTGTTATATCTTCTTGAAACCCTATAAAGTTTATAAGTTCACTATCATCGTTTTTTACTGGTGCTATTGTAAGCCTATTCCAAAATTGACTTTCATCTCTCCTATAGTTTAAAATATCAACAGAAACAACTTCTTCATTATCTATACTTTTTCTGATTTCTTTTACAGTTTCTTGATTTGTATTTGGTCCCTGAAGAAACCGGCAGTTCCTACCTAATATTTCTTTTTGGTTATATCCCGTAATTTCTTGAAATTTTTTGTTAGCATAAACAATTGGATTGTCAGGTTTGTTCGGATCTGTTAAAATTACGCCTACAGGAGCCTCATCAATTGCCTGTGTCCGCGTTTCCAAATCCTCTTTTATCTCTTTAATCTCTAAAGATTTCCGTCTTCTATCTATTAGACTTTCTATACGTTTTTTAAGAAACACCTTAGGAACAGGACTAGCAACCACCTCATCTATACAATCCCAAACATCTGTATCCAACACATCATCCCTTCTATCAACAATAAGTATACAAGGAAGGAAAACTGAGAAAGTAGATTCTTTTTTATTCTTAATAATTTCCTTATATTTTGATAGGTTAGGGGGATCAGTAATAATCAAATCAATTTCTTCACCTAAAAAATCTGAGGAAGTAAATATATTATAATCTTGAGATAGATAATCTTTAAGTAAAGTTGTGTCCCTTTCCCCTTCTGTAATTAACAATATGTCATTTTTTCCTTCTATCTCCATTTACAAAAAATCATTTTTTTGTTAGGGATATGATTCTATTTTTCTTTTCTGTTATTTTTAGGTTTGTTGTGGTGTTCCTTGTAGTATCCCTCTAAGTTCTTTTAGGGGTTCTCCTACTTTTAAATCCATTATTTGTTATTTCTAATTTTCTTAGGGTACGTTCGAAGTCACCAGTACGTTTCTTTAATATACCTATAGATTTTTCGAGTTTTCCTTGTAGTTCAAGATATCTAAGGAATATAATGTTGTCTGCTAGATAGCTGATATTTTCTTCTGTAGGGTGAAAGTCTCCTTTAACACTTTTTGTTTCATTTACTAGTATACCTGTTTTTCCCATGTTCTTGAGGTATTTACCAATGGAATGTAATCTCCTTACTAGTTTGTTGTTTCCGCCTTGTATTGATCTTTTGTATCCTTCAATACCATCAATCATTCTTGGATTCCTCAAACATATATATAACAGATCTCTCATCACGGCCCACAGCCTACTTCATAAACTGTGAATCTAATGTTGTTTTACCAGATCCACTTGGCCCTGAAATTATTGATATAGTTCCTGTATTTATCCATCCTCCTAATAACTCATCTAGTTCTGGAACCCCAGAAGATAAATTTTGTATATTCTGTTGTCTTTTGTGTTTTTTGGTCGTAATTCAGGATATACATTCATTCCTTTGTCTGTTATTTTTACTGCATGTTTCCCTCCTTGAAAATTGGATCCACAGTACTTTGTGATTTTTATTTGTCTTTTTCCTTCGTTATGATCAATATTTATTATTCCATCACTCATAAATTGGAGGTCGTCGTCTGGGGTTGCTTTTGTGTTTTGGGACGTATATAATATAGTTGATTTTTGTTTTAGGTATCTTAGAAGCGGCAATACCTGTTTTCTAAACTGATATTGATCTCTTGATAGATAGCTAAACTGTGTTAATGGATCAATAAATATTCTATTTAGATTCAGGTCTTCTATTCGGTTTTTTATGTCTTCATTTATTGGTTGTTTTTCAACTTCGGATTGATGAAATATTTCATAATGCTGATTTTCTTTAAATCGTTCTTCATTAGGGCTTAAATCTAAAAATTCTATATTTTGTAGTTCGAATCCGAAGTTTTCTGCGTTTTGTATTATGTCTTCTATAGGTTCACCAAGATTTATATATAAGGATTTGTCATTATCTGCGGATAGGTAGTGGAGTCCAAGTAGGGTTTTACCTGCTCCTGTGCCACCAGTAACCATATAGCTTCGATTTGTTATTAACCCTCCTTTTAGTATTTTATCACGTCCATATATTTTGTTTGTATTCTTTTCTGTGACATTATATAACATAGTTATGTAAACGATTGTTCATACAAAATTAGTTCTTTGAGAACTTAAATTTCTTCAATTTAAAAAATACAAAATATTCAATTTTAAAAAATACAAAATATTTTTTCAATAACAAAAAATAAATAAATTTATTACTTAAAATATTAGTATTTATTTAATAAAGTATGAATATATGTTTTTATAGATTATAAGCTCAGGTTTTTGATTTATACTAGATTTTTATTGTATTATTGAAAATACAAAATATTATATTTGATAAGAAATTATTTTTTGTTTATGTTAGATATAGGAATGATTTTACCTCAACCGTTTAAAACTCCAAGAGAACTAGTTAGTTATGGTGAGAAATTTTCAGAGATAGGGTTAGATGTATGGACCCATGATCATCTTTATTTTTCAGGTGAGGGATTCGCACCAGAAGCTTGGTCTCTCCTAAATGCAGTAGGTCTTAAAACACAAAATAATAATACTAAAATAGGAACAGCAGTAACTGATTCGCATAGATATCATCCTGCTGTCCTAGCACAAAGACTTGCAACATTATCCCATCTAATAGATAATCAAGTTGTATTAGGCTTGGGGGCAGGTGAATCTATGAACTTGGATCCTTACGGGATAGATTGGGATAAACCAGTAACGAGGACAAAAGAAACAATAGACATTATAAGAAAACTATGGAAAGCTACACCAGAAAATCCAATAGATTATGGTGGAAAATACCACCAACTCCAAAACGCTTCATTACAGATTAATCCAAAACAAAAAATTCCAATATATCTTGCGGCAAACGGACCAAAAATGAGAAAGATAGCAGGCAGAAAAGCTGATGGATGGATATGTGCATGGCCAACTCCTGGAATCTTTGAACAATATTTAGAGAACGTTGAAAAAGGTATTTCAAATTCAGAAACTAAAAAAGATAGGAAAGA
Source organism: Halobacteriales archaeon (assembly GCA_018609935.1). The sequence goes on from JAHENH010000019.1 coordinate 7,086, forward strand.
TTTTGATAGAGTCGCACACGTATTTACTGTAGTTACTGATGATAAAAATGAGGCTTTAGAAAGGTTAAAACCTTTTAGACATCTGATTGCTTGGCCTGATGAAGTAAAAAAGGCTGGATATGATATAGACATACCTGAAAGACTACAAGACGTCCACTATACAACAATTCCAACACAAGATGAAGAAAAACACAAAAAACTTGAGGAGTTAGGGCAGATATATCCAGAAGAGGTATGTCTAGAATTTACAGTATCTGGAAATGCTGATGATTGTATTGAAAAAATAGAAAAATACAAAAAAGCAGGTGCAAATAATATAGTGCTTTTCAATTTTAGTAAAAATCTCGATGAAAGCATAGATGTTTATTCAGAAGAAATACTTCCGTACTTCCAAGATCAACAAAAATAATCTTTTATAAGTATAAGTATAGAACCTCATTTTTCTGGTCCAATCTATATATCTCCAAATGTAGGACTACCATTAATACTATGATCACCAGCTGGAATACTCCTTGAACACCACTAAGTTTTGGATCACGTAACCCAAGCTTGCTTATTCTTTCTAAGTTAGGATTAGATTAACTAATCTCAAGATATATAAATATTTCATTTGACATTAAAAACCTAATCCTAAAACTGTTAATATCATCATAACTCATAAGATAACAATAATTATCGAGGAAGTTTTAGAGAATAATATATCGGTTTCTAAAAGTTCTAATATAAGATATCCTCTATTTACAACTAATATAAGAGTAAAAAATTCCTTCCATCTCCAATCACTAAAGACATTAAAACCTTAACCCATCGATAAGGTAGCTAAGATAAATGCTATAAATAAGAATAATCCAATCCAAGACTCTGAACTTGGAAAAGTTCCAAGACGTCCCACTAGTTATTCCACTAAAAATAGTTACTCTAGCTAATGTAGATAATAGAAATATCATCTTAGTTGTAAATTTTTCGATCCAGCTAACACGTTCTTCCATATTCAAAGATCCAAGGATAGGTCCAATTACAAGGGCCATAAAAATATCGATTTCAGCCCAAAGAACACCCACCATCACGTTAACATACATATATAGATGGATAGAGTTCACTAATAAAGCAACTATAAATATACTAAGAGGTAGTATAACTGATCCTAAAGTATATTGTGGATTGACTTCATTCCTATTACCTTAATTGTGCTACAAACAGACATATACACAATTTTTTTTAAATGGTTTTAAAATAATTATTTTTAAGGTAGTATATAAAAGATAAATGAAGAATTTTAAATGTAAAATCTGATAGAAGTAAAAGGAAAATGATAGATAATGAATACTTAATTTATAATATTTAATATATTTTTTTAATCTCGTTGGGTATACACAAACGACATATTAGCATTCCTTATAATAGTGGATTATGGAATACTAGAATTTGTAATATGTTTTTCAATTTTTCGTAGCTTTTATGCAAACAAAGGATCCTTCTCCATAGCCGTTTTTAGTTGGTTGTATTTTTTCTAT
>JAHENH010000020.1 GCA_018609935.1 Halobacteriales archaeon
AATCCTGCAGATATTTATCGTGTGTTAGTTCTGAGGTCGATTAATACTTCAGGCGGGGGCCTATCAACTATATTTACAAACATAGGAATACCAAATACTATATTAACCGGTTTTTTACTTCTCTGGTGTATAACACCAATAATTATAGCATCTAAACCTATAAATAGAAAAAATATATAATTTAACTATAAAAAATAAATATTTGTTATTTTCCTTAGTTGTGGTTTTTGAATCTAGTTAATTTAGATATTTTGTATTTTATTGTATCTATATCCAATCTCTTTTTTTAAAATATATTAACATTATGGCTGCTAAGAAACCCATTCCCAGCATTACTGCTGGATAACCGAAAGTCCATTCTAGTTCAGGCATATTATATTTAGAACCTGTGAAGTTCATTCCATATATACCTGCAATAAATGTTAATGGTATAAATATTGTTGCTACTATAGTTAATACCTTCATTACTTCGTTTGTAGATAATGATACTGAACTAAGATATATGTCTCTGGATCCGTTTGTTAGATCTCTATATGTTTCTATTAGGTCAACTACTTGTACAAGGTGATCGTATATATCTCTAAAATATTTTTCATTTTGGTCATTTATGTATCGAGCACCGCCGCGTGATAGATACGCCATTGCTTCTCTTGACGGCCAAGCTGTTTTTCTAAACGCTAGTAGATCTCTTCTTACATTATTTATTCTTTCAAGTATTTTAGGGTCTGTCTCAGAGATAATATTATCTTCAATTTTTTGAATTTCATCACCTATATCATTAAGTAATTTAAAATAATTATCTACTATATTGTCTATTATCTTATATGTTATAAAATCAGGCTCCCTTTTTCTTGGCTGTGTTGATATATCAGAAAACCGTTTGATAGTTTTTTCTATAACTTCTAGTCTTGTAGTAGAAATAGTTACTAACCAGTCCTCTCCAATAAAAAATCCTATTGGGTTTACTGTAGTTTCTTTTTCAAATTCTACCTCTTTTTGGCTAAGACTTGCTGTTTTAAACAAAACAAAAGTATGATCATCAAATTCTTCAGTCTTTGGTTGAGAACTGTTTTCTACTATATCTTCTATTGATAAATAATGAATATTGAATATATTTCTTATCTTCAATATATTATCTGATTCAATATCATTGATTGTAATATCGTCGATATTTATCCAAGTAACACCTTCTGATCTGGCTGATTTTTCTATATCATCAAATTCTTGGATACCGTCTTCTTTATATGCAAAAGAAGTTACAATCATAGTATCTCTTCTTTTTTTGGCCAAACTTCAATTGCTAATAAACTTATCCCTATAATAGATAATGTAATAGATAAAGAACGACCTGGATATACAATAAAAATACCAGTAATATATCCTATAATACCAATTATGGCCAATATAAAACTTATTAATAAATTATTCATAAATATTTGTTATAGTCCAAATAATTAAAATATTATCTCTGGGATAAACACAAAAATTTAACTAATGAGATATCAAATTTAAGTTGATTTTACCCCTCCTAAAAAATAGTTTTATTTTATAAATTAATGATAGATAACCTCCAAAATTTTATATATATTTTTATGATTTTTAAAAGAAAAAGCCAATATTTTTATTTTCAATAAAAATTTTATCTATTTTATTTTTAGGATTAATGCCTACGGCAAATCCTCAAAATTCAAATCTGTCCGATATAGCACCTTGAGGTAATTGAGATTAATCTGAAAACAGTGGTGATATACTTGATAGTAATAATTATTATAGAGTATTTCAAGGTAATGAGGACATAGAAAACTGGCTTCATATAAATGGTGATAGAATAAATGGTTAAGTCCCTGCAGTGAATTTGTGACAGATCTTTTTTTAGAACAAAGTAATCTATAGTTTGGACTAGATAACACATACACATGATGATAGAATAACTTTATCTGGAACTATTTTTTTAGATATACAAACAGTAGCTTTATATAAAAAGAAGTAGATGACAACCTAGAAACTGAATACAAACCCAGCGTGAAAGAATTGAAAACTTAACTAATAACCTTCAACAAAAGAATCAAACAGGCTTTATCATATTAGCTACAATATTTGGAGGTCTATTATATATTACTATTTTAAGTTTAAGAAATAAAAATAAATAGTAATAATTTTTTACAAACTTAGGAATACCATGTTTTCTTTTAACCTTCAGTCTTTAGTTTTTTATAGCTAAATGGATTTTAAAAAAATACAAGTTCCGAGTAACGGAGAAATAATAAAAATTGATGGCAATAATTTTGTTGTACCTGACAATCCTATAATACCCTATATCATTGGTGACGGTATAGGAAGTGAAATTACTCCAGTGGCCTGCGAAATTTTGGATCAAGCTGCGAGAGCTACTGGAAGAAATATTTATTGGACTGAGATATATGCTGGAGATAAAGGAAAAAAGCTATATAATAAATTACTTCCCAGTGAGACTATTAAAGCCATCCGAAACTTTAAGGTAGCACTTAAAGGTCCATTAACAACTCCTGTAGGTCATGGATATAGATCACTTAATGTTTCACTTAGAAAAAAACTAGATCTTTATACCTCTATCCGGCCAGCAGTCTATATTGAAGGTTTACCCACTCCTTTAAATAATCCAGAACAGACTGATATTGTAGTTTTCAGGGAAAATACGGAAGATGTATATGCAGGTATAGAATGGGAGAGAGGATCAGTTAAAGCTAATAAAGTCAGGAATTTCTTGAATAGGGAAATGAAACAGAAAATATCGGAAGATTCTGGAATTGGTGTTAAAGTTTTTACTGAGAAAGGAACTAAAAGATTGGTTAGAAAAGCAATAGATTATGCCTTAAGAAAAAATAGAGATTTGGTTACATTGGTACATAAAGGAAACATTATGAGGTATACTGAAGGTGCTTTTTGTAGATGGGGATATGAAGTGGCAAAAGAAGAATATGGGGATAATGTAGTAACTATTGAAGGGACTAATATGGAAAGAAACATGGATATACTACCGGATAAGCTAGATGATGCTGATTTGATTGTAAATGATATACTTGCTGATTTAATGATACAACATTTGATTACGGAAACAGATAGTTATGATGTTTTAGCTACTTCAAATTTAAATGGTGACTACATAAGTGATGCTACGGCTGGATTAATAGGTGGATTAGGTGTAGCTCCTGGAAGTAATGTAGGGGATAATATTGAGGTATATGAAGCAGTACATGGTAGCGCACCAGATATAGCCGGTGAAGGAAAAGCTAACCCTACTGCTCAACTATTATCTGGAGCTTTAATGTTTGAGAGTTTCGGATGGTGTAAAGCTTCTAAATTAATAAAAGATTCAGTAAAAGAAACTTATAAAGAAAAAACTGTAACATGGGATATAGCACAACAAAAACCAGAATATAAACAGGTATCAACATCTAAGTTTGGAGATATAATAGCTGAAAAAATAAAAAAACATATTTAGATATATAATAAAAATAAATAAAATTTTTAGATATTCAAAGAGAATATATCTAATATAATAGAAAAATATAAAATTTATTCTTCTGTGGTTTTGTTGCCAGTTGGAACAGTGGGTTCACTTTCGAGCTTCCTTACCTTTAGAAACTAGAAGCGACCCTATAGTCCATCATTAAAATACTATTATTTTATAGATTCTATTAAATTTATTCTTACTATAAATGGAGAATATAAGATAACGTGAACTACAAGGTAAAGATGATGATTTGAGTATCATATGTGGAAAAAACTAATATAAATATAGAAAAAAGCAGATAATGTTTTTTTGAAATAATTTACTAGAAATATAAAGTAAAATTGTTATGGTTTATACAAAAAGAGATTTTTTAAAATATATAGGAACTTTCTCGATATTATCTATATTTGGAGTAAATACGTTTGTTAAATCACAAAATTCTAATGTATCCATGATGTTATGGAGGATGACACCTATAGAAATAATAGGAAAAAATTTTAAAATAATATCTGAGTTTTCTCAAAGAAAAATTTGTTTCGTTTTCTTCTATAAGTTTTAAAAGATATCTTATAAGATTTGAAACATAAACTGGGTTTACTGGACAGAAAGTGTTATGGATAGAGGAAGATAAAGATTTATCTGTCGATTCAAAGCCATATACAATTATATATAAAGGAAGCTGTACTGGAACAACTACTATTATAGATTTTACACCTGAATAACAACATCAAACAGAAAACCAAGATACAACTGATGACAATATATCGAATAAAACAAATATTTCGGATAGTCAACAAAATATCTCTAACAATTCTTATATTACTGAAAATAATACTGACATAATTGGGGGTAACCTAACAGAAACACAAGATAAAAACTCAAATATATCTAATAATAAAACTAACATAACCAAATCAAAATCAATTTGAAAGAGAACAAAATGGTTTTAATTTGATACTAGGAGTTATTACTGTATTTATATTATATCTATTTAGAATATTTAAAATATTAAATAAAAAATAAGTTATAAACAAAGTTTATTTTATTAATTTATATAATTTTACAATATCTACTAAATATTAGAGTTTATACTAAAAATTATAGTTTATGTAATTATATGAAAATATATTAGAAATATGATTGAATTTTCAGATTATTTAATTTACTTTTTGTTTCTTTTTGAATATATAGTTATAAATGATAACATAATTCCTATTAATGCTACAATGTATCCAAAACCAGGTTGTTGTTGGGTTTGATCTGTGTTGTTTTGTTGTGTTTTGTTTTGTTGATCTTGTGTTTCAGAGCTATCCTGGTTTTGAATTTGTTCATCTATACTAAATGTTATAGTTCGTGTTGAAAATCTTTTAATATTAAAAGTAATCCATGTACTATTTACACCCTCTTCCTTAGTAGTAATGAAGCTATGTTGTACACTATCCACATACATAGTTACATAGTCTTCCAAGTTGGTGATATTCTGGGAGGAGATAACTGCTCGTTGGTGAATGTAAAATGTAACATTCTCAGCATCACCCGTTACATTTATATTTAAAGTATAATTTGTTGAAGTATTTCGTATAAGTTCAACAGAGGTGTTATCTAAAAATGTTTGTTCAACTCTTATTTTTCCTGATAAACTATTTGGATTAACTTTTTGTACTGGTCTCGTGTTTGAAAAACTAGTTATTGTTCCCTCTAAAATACCTATGTCACCTCTTATTTGGGAATTATTTTGGTTATTCGGGGTTTGGTTTGCTTGACTGTTTTGTGGCTGTGCTACTGCACCTCCAATAGTTGTTGTAGATAAACAAAAAACTATTATTCCAATCAAAACAATATCTGATATATTTGTTTTGTCCATATATTATATATTTATACATGGATACTTTAATATTACCCGAAAATATCTATATTTATCTTAGTTTATATTTTTCATTAAATATAAAGAAATAAAATAAAACCATGATTGATATTTTTTATTAAAGACTTCTATATTTTTATTTAATATTTGTTTAAAAATAACTAATTATGTTTTCTTAGTTTTATTTTAAATATTGTTCCCTCTGGTTTGTTGTCTTCAATCCATACATCTCCATTATAACCTTCTATGAGCTTGTCTACTAGGTATAGTCCGATTCCTGTTCCCTCACTTTTTAGGCTTTTCTCTCCTTTGCCGAATATTTTTTCTTTTAGTTCATCTGGTATTTCTGGTCCATTGTCTGCTATTGAAATTATAACATTGTCGGATTTTTGTTTTGTTGATATTTCTATCTTTGGTGTTTCCTTATCATTGTGTTGTATTGCATTGTTTAGTATGTTTCTGAAGACTGAGGATAACATTTCGTTTGCTTTTATATTTATATTTGGAATCCTCCCGCTTATTTTAATATCTATATTATTAAAACTAGATTTTGTGTTTTCAATTTCTTGTTTAAGTATATTTTTTAGATTTATTTTTTTTATATTAAAGTCTCCACCCATAGTTATTGTTTCTGTAAGGTCTTTAGATATTATTGTTAAATCTATTATGTGTTGATTTCTGTTCTCTATTTTTTCTATATCTTTTAGAAAAGATTTTTGCAATTCTTTTTTACTATATTTTTCTTTTATATTGTTTATATATAGATCTATTACGCTAATGTCATTTCGTATGTCATGTCTTAAAATTCTGTTTAGTATTTCTAACTGTTCGTTTTTTCTTTCAATTTCTTTTTCTTTTTTTATACGGTCAGTGATGTCTATATGGGCAACAACTATGTATTTATTATTATATTCTTCAAATGTGGAAGCCCACATTAGAAACCATCTTTTTTCATCTGGATCATGACACGGGTATTCATATTCAAAAATTTCTTTTTTCCCCTTTAATAACTTCTTTAAGTCCTTTTATTACTTCTTTTGCGGATCTGCTTTCATCTTTTTTAGTAACTTCTAAATAATTTATACCTTTACTTTCTGGGTGTAGTTTATAATCATTATCTTTTGCAAACTGTTGCCATTTTTTATTGGTATCAATTATTGTACCTTCTTTATCAAGGATTGCTATATTAAATGGTAAAATATTTAATATTTTTAAAGAAGATGGAAGCTTTATGTCCTCATCCATATAATAAGAAAATTCTTTAACATATTTAATATTTGTTTTCATTATTTTTTAATCTAATAATTAAAAAGTTTTTATGTATTTTTTAAAGTGGTAAGTTAATTTCAATAATTATTATATTTTGGAGAGATTTTAGTTTTTTGTTCTTTTATAAAAATATTTATTTGTTTTTGATTTTAATTTATTTTATGGATGTTGGGGGAGAGTTTGATGAATGGGCCTTTGAGGGGAGAGATAAAGATATGGAGAAAAGACATTGGCATACAGCAAAATTTGCTGTAGATAGAATGCCTATTGAAGCTGGTGATACTGTAGTGGATCTTGGAACAGGATCAGGATATATTCCACGCTTTCTTAGTGAGAAATTTAATGATATTTCTATTTATGGACTAGATGGTTCTTCAGAGATGCTTAAAAAAGCAAAATATCATACAGAAGATAAGAAAATCGGATTTTTACGGGGTAATTTCGAAATAATACCATTTTTGGATAATTGTGTTAATCATGTTTTTTCTATGGAGGCTTTCTACTATGCTGAAAACCCCTATAAGACATTGAAAGAAATACGGAGAATATTAAACCCAGGTGGTACATTTTTTTGTGCAGTAGACTATTTTAAGGAAAATGAGTATTCACACCATTGGCAAGATAGTATTTCTATTGATATGACTCTTTGGAGTTCTAAAGAGTACCGTGAAGCTTTTAGAAATTCTGGTTTTTATGTTGCTGAACAGGATAATATATCTGATTTAGATATTGAAATACCTCCTGAGGACGCTTTCCCACTAGATAATTGGGAAAATAGAGAAAATATGTTTGAACGATACCGAAAATATGGTACATTACTTACTGTTGGTGTTGCACCATAAAATCATCTTGTTGAAATTTTAACCTCTTAAATTTTTTGTTAGGACAAATTATAATCATTTTTTTTAAAATAACTTATATTATATCTTAAGTGAAATTATTATAATAATATAAATAGTAATATGATAATTAATTTTTCATTATTTTTATTTTATTCTTATTATAATAAATAAGTATCTACCTTAATTATTTTTATTTTATTATAAATATTTTACCTTTCGTAGATTATAATATAAGAAAAATCTAATAGAATGTATATTATTCATTATAAGCTAATTTTTTAATAATAATAATTTATTAAGAAATATAAAATATTAATATGAAAGATTTTCATGGAAGAGAATGAAAAGAGGGATGATTTGCTTGAGGACAATCTTTTGTTAGCTTATAATATAGAAAATGTGTCTTGGTTAAAAAAAATAGATGGAAAAATTATTGAAATATTATACAGAACAGAATTAAAACTTCCACCGTTTGTTTTAGCAAAAAATCTTGGATATCATAATGAATATGTAGCAAATAGATGTAGGAAACTTTTAACTAGAAAAATATTAGTGAAGGAAGATGATGATTTTGTGTTTTATTCTTTAACTGAATTTGGAAAGAAAATACGAGAAGGTGAAGTGGATGATGAACAGCTTAGATCACTATAATTTTTTGGTGTTTTCTATCTTATACAGTTTAGGTTGTATGTCTTATCTTTGTTTCTACAAAGATTTAGATTATTTATAAAAAATTAATAGTGTAAAATAATTATTTACCAAAACATTTATATATATACAGAAAGCCATTAAGTATAATGGCATTAGAGTCTATAGAGCGCCCAGATCAGGGTATAGACGAAATACAAAATATAATAGATAGATATAACTCTGTTGGCCTCCCTAAACGGAATATAGAATTTTTTACAAACTGGACATATAATATGACAAAGGAATATTTCTATTTACCATGTATAGATGACAATTATATAGATATATTAGCAAAAGATAAAGCCAAACTAGCAGTTTTCGTAGTTTTAGTTGATGATTTAGCTGATAACCCAAAAATCAGAAATCAGCAAAGACTTAGAAAAGCTCTAAATGTTCCAAGAACCGAAAAAAAAGATTATAATGATAAGTATATTCAAGTAGCCCAAGATATTTGGGACAAAGCCAAGGGGTCAATACAAAATTATCCTAGATACAGAGAATTACAAGAGGTTTTCCATCTAGATATTGACAGATTCTTAAATGGAATATTCTATGGATATGTATCAAATAGAATAGAACTTAGCAATCAATATGAAAATAGAAAATACCAACCATCGAGTATGATGATAAAACCGTATTTAGACTTGGATCTAATGTGTTCAAATAAAATTAATGAGTCAATTATTAAGGAGTTAAGGCCTATATTTTTTCATGCAGAAGATATATGCCATATAGGAAATGTTTTATCCACTTGGCGCAGGGAAATAGAGGAAAAAGATTATTCAAGTCCTTTAATATCCCTTGGTATAAATAAAGGATTAATTAATAAGAAAGAAATAAAAAATAACCCTAGGAAAGCAAAGAGAAAATTAGAGGACCTAGAAAAAGAGATACTTGAAATTGCGGAAAATGACTTTAAAGAAATAAAAAAACATGCTGAGGATATAGATCAAATAGATATATATGAGTTTTATCATGATCTTCGATCTGTTTTCCACCAATTATCGAATAGAAAAAAATATTGGAAAGATAAATAACTGTTATATACTACTAGATAATTTGATATTAAGTTTTTATTTATAAAATAATTAATATAAGATCATTAGTTAATTTCTATTTTTGGAATATATCTATAAAAAATAATAGAAAAGTTTATATACTATCATTGACGATAAATAATTAAAGAAGTATTATGTCAGAAACACAATCAAAGTTAGATGAGTCTATAGAAGAAACAATTTATCAAACAGATAAACATACGATATCTGTAGAATATGGAGATGAAAAAATAATTTTAATAAAAAAATCAGATAGTAAAAAAGAAAAATTAAATCTAGATAAGGATGACATTAAAAAATTAGAAGAAATAGTAGAAAAAGATATGGATATAATTGAATTGCTTAAATTTAAGGAAGATTCTAGAGTTTTTATAAATTATTTTAGAGGAGATAAAATAATAATAACAGAAGTTTCAAAAGAAACAGAGGACACACATTCGTTTTCAATACCTAAAGAAAAAATAGATATTGATAAACTCAAAATAATAAGTTAAAATTATATAATAATAGATAAATTTTAGTATTCTTCTTCAAATATCTCTTCAAATGGAATAATTTCACCAGTTTCTAATATAACATTAAGCTCAAATCTAGTATCTCCATTAGGTATGTCATTATTTTTTTTTCTTTCTTTATTTAAAAGATTCTGAGCTTCTTTTTCAGCCCTATGTCCTAGAGCCAATATACTATCTATGCGTTCTTCAAGACTAGATTCTTTTCTTTTCACCTCAATATCTAAACATTCTTCTAGATGTTTTTCTATTGTACTATGTGAAACAAAATCCTTTTTTACTTTTTCGACGTTTATATCCTCATTTTCAAGACGGTTTTTTGTTTTCTTAATTTCTTCTTGACTACCATCTCTTAATATATCACACATTTTTTCAGTCATACTATCTGGATAATCTATTCCCTTTTCTTCTAAATTTGAATTAAGAACTCTGAAATTAACATAATCTCTGAGATCTCTCAAACTATTTCCTTCCTTTCTTAGTTCTATAAGTTCCTCATCAAACTGTCTCCAACCGTATTTCTCACATGAGAGATCTACCTTACAATACATTAAATTTCCAGGAATAACAGCACTCCTTTTCTAACAATATTAGATTGTAAATATGTAAAAATATATTTAATGGTTAAGACTAGTTTGAATATATAGAATATACCTTAAATAAAGTAATAAAAAATTTATTATATATTTTTGACCTCTATAACTCTATTTTGTTATAGTTTACATCTAGGTTTTTTTCTTCTTCAGGTAATATTGCCGCTATAACAAATTCTGTTTCTTCTTTAAATTCTTGTAATAACATTTTTAATCTCTTTGAATCGAACATTCCTAGACTATCTAACAACAGGGGTGTTTCCATTTCATATGCTAGATAACCTGATAATCCTAATATAAGACCTATAGATTCTCGTTCACTTTCACTTAGATTGTCTATGTTGTCTTTTTCACCGTTTTCTCTTTTTATTTTAAGTTTAAATTTAACATTGTCTTTATATTGATTTGGACTATTATTATCAACTATTCTTTCTATCCAAATTTTTTTAAGATCCTCCCCTAAGTATTTTGATAGATTTCCCATTCTTTTATTAAATTGGTTTACAGTAGTTTGTTCTTTTCTTTTTATTTTATTTCTTATTTCTTTCAATTCTTTATTTATATTATCTATTTTTTCTTCAATATCTTGTATATTTTCTTTTATATCTTTATGTTTATTTATTTTATTATTTATTTCTTCAAGGTTTTCATTTTTTTGTTCTATATTAGACTTTAATTGTTCATATTCTCTGTATATTTTTGGTATATCCTCATCGATTTTTGTGTCTTCTATATTTTTTGATAGTTTACTAATTTTTTTAGAAATATCCTCAATATTTTTTTTCATTGACTCTATTTTTTCTTCGGATCTTTTCTTCTTTCTTTCTTTTTTCTTAAGATTATTTTCTAATTTTCCTTTTTCTTTCTTCATATTTTCTACTCTATTTATCTTATTTTCAATTTCTTTTCTTTCCTTAGATATCTTTTTTCTATCTTTGTTTTTTTGTTTTCTTTCCTCTTTTAGTTCTTCTATCATATTCTCAAATACATCTAACTTGGCTTTTCTACCACAACTCCAACAATCGACTTCAGGTATAATTTCTGTTTTCTGTTTTGCTTCCTCTATTTTTTCTTTATTTAATTCAATAAGTCTATTTATTTTAGATATTTCATTTTCCAAGCTTCTTTCTTTTTTATTTAGTCTTTCTCCCTTCTTTTTTAGATCATTTGTTTCTTTTACTTCTATATCCTTTAATTTTTTTTCTCTACTTCTTATCTCATTTTCAATTCTTTCAACTTTTTCTTTTTCTATATTAAGAGAGCTTTCTTTTCTTTTCTTTTCAGCTTTTAAATTTTCCAATTTTTTTGTTTTTTCTGTTTCTTTCTTTTTTTTCTCTTCTACATCTTCTAAACTTTTTTCAATTTTTTCAATTTCTTTTTCCTTTGTTTTAAGTTTTTTATTTTCTTGTTTTATTTCATTTTCTAATTCCTTCTTTTTACTCTTTAATTCCTGTAGTTCTTTCTTTTTTTCTTTTAGTGACTTTAATTCATCGCGCAGATTAAATTTTTGATTTCTGAGATTTTTTTCCTTATTTTCAATTTTTTCAATATCAATGGGCTTCAAGACTATATTTCTTAAATCTCCCCTTCTTTCAACAGCTTGACGTGTTTCGTTTTCTTCAATTAAGAAGGAAAATAGGTCTTCTTTTGTTGTATCTCTTTGGTTTGAATGTATTATATTGCCATTTTCCCTCTTTAGGCTATTCGTATGTTTTTTTCCTTTGATATTAATTGTTGCTTTACCTTTATTGGTCCCCTTTCTTAATGTTGGTTTGTTACTACCCATGGCTGCCATTATTCCATTTAATATAGATGTCTTATTTTTTGCATTTTCACCAACTAATAGATTTATGCCTGGTTTTAAATTGAATTTAATGTCTTCTATACCACCGATATTTTTTATTTCTGCTTTTATTATCTCCGATTTATTTTTAGCCATAATATAAATAAGTTATCAAGGATAAAAACTTTAAAGACGAAATATAGATAATTTAAAATTTTATATATATTTATTTTAAAAAAGGGTTTATCAGTATAGATATGTATAAATTTCATCAAAATTAGAGAATTTATGAAAAATAAATTATTATTATAATAAAATAACTCTTATTGTAGTAATAAATTTATTGTTGTAAATTATTAACTTATAGAATAATTAATACTAATATTGAATAATACATCAACTTTTTGTTTTATATTAGCTAAATATAAAAATTATAAAAATACTATATATTTAAATAAAAGACTAATCATTTGATAAGCTCCATCGATTTCCATTTTGAACAACTAAGTCATGACTCTCTAATGTCCTTAAAAAATAAGCTATTTCTTGACTACTAAACATATCATCAATTCCAGCAAATTCACTTATTTTTTTCCTGGACTTGCCTCTATCATCGACATTTGTTGCCTCTTCCAATCCATCTAATACTAAAATCAAAGTTTCGATAACAGGATCCAGTTTTTTTGGTATGTCCGAACTTTTTTCTAAATTTCCACCTAATTCTTTAATTATTTCTTCTCTATCCTCACCTTCGACTGTAATAGATACCATGATTTATAACTACAAAACCAACTAAATAAAATTTTATCAAATATATCATAATTATAGTAAATATAATAAATTAAAACAAGTATTAATATAATAAAAACAATCCTTATACATTGAAAATATGTTCACATTGAAACCCAAGTTCTAATATAATTAACTAGCTCTTATATATGTCAGAGTTTTATTATATTGAAATTTAGATAATTTTATTCTAGCTAATTTAATTATAGTTAACTTAGAATATTAGACATTCTCATTTACTATTTTTCAATTTTTATAATTAAAAATTAAAAGAGATAATAGTTATTAACAATTTTTTTAAATACAAGCCCCTTGTCTAAAATAATAACTTCGTTAATAGTTAAAGACAATAACATTATAATATATACAATGAAAGATAATTCGGGTGATGATGATTATTCGTTTAACAAAAAAGGCAATACAAATCCATTCAGTGGTATAACTCCTAACAAAAGTATAGAGAAAACTGAAACACAGAAAAATAAAGGGGAGGTTTCAGTTGTTGGTACGGCCCATGTTTCTGAGGAAAGCGTAGAGAAAGTTAAAAAAGAAATATCTGAAAGAAACCCGGATATAGTTGCAGTTGAATTAGATGAAGCTAGATATAAACAATTTAAGGGAGAAACTCCAGACAACCTAGAGCCAGGTGACCTATTAAAAGGTAATACAGTTTTTCACTTTATAGCTTACTGGGTCGTATCATATCTTCAAAAAAGGCTTGGGAACAGATTTGATGTAAAGCCTGGGTCTGATATGATGGCAGCAATTGAAACAGCTGAAAATCTCGATATAGACATAGCTCTAGTAGATAGGGATATCCAAGAAACTATACGTAGGTTTTGGAAGAATATGACGTTACTTGAGAAATTTAAATTATTGGGTGGATTGGTTTTTGGTATAAAAAATAACTATATAGCTGGTTTGATTTTTGGATTGTTTGTAGGATTGGTAATTGGGCCTTTTCTTGGATTTTTTGGTGGATCTGTAGGAATAACATATACATTATTAACAAAGATTACAGCTGGTGTAATATTTGGTGTTTTTACTGGATATATTTCATATATTTTATTTGATAAACTGTTGATAGATAATCTAAAGACTTTATTTTCTGTTATTATCTCTGTTTTAGTTATATTATTATTTGGAGTATTTTTAAGTATTGGATCAAATTTTGTTGATTCATATCTTAGTGGTTTTTTAATAAGAGTAATTGGAGGTATAACAATTGGAACGTTTTTAGGTATATTCCTAGGTCTTCTATCTATTTTAATTTTGAACATTATAACTAGGAAATATGATACTTATACTGATATAGAAGAATTGGATATATCTGAAATAACTGATAAGGATGTAGTTACAATGATGGTAGAAGAATTTAGAAAATTTAGTCCTGGTGGTGCAAAAGCATTAATTGATGAACGTGATGCTTATATAGCACATAATCTTAATGCCCTCAAAAATCAAAGATATGATATTGTTGCAGTTGTGGGTGCAGGACATAAAAAGGGAATAGAAAAATATCTGGAAAATCCTGACTCACTTCCTCCAATAGGGACTCTCGTTGAGAATAAATCTAAAAAATGGTTTCCTTGGAAAAAATTTATAGGAATTTTACTTTCGGTTATATTTATTGCATTTTTTATCTTGTTAGCTATGGCTGGTGTGCGAGATATTTTTCTTTTGAAAATATTTGGTTTATGGTTTTTAATAAACGGACTTTTTGCACTGACATTGGCTAAAATAGCTGGAGCTAGATGGATATCAGCAATTGTTGGGGGATTAGTAGCTTGGATGACATCCATAAATCCTATGTTGGCACCCGGATGGTTTACTGGTTATATAGAACTGCGTTATATAGATGTAAATATAAGCGATATTTCAAAATTAAATGAACTTTTAGAAGATGAAACAAAGGATATAAGACAACTTCTATCTGAAATGTTTGACATTCCACTATTTAAATTGATAATGATTGTAGCATTAACAAACTTAGGTAGTATGATAGCAAGTATATTATTTGTATTATATATATTACCGTATTTTGGTGCTGAACTCGGAGGAATGGAGGGTGTATCTAATCTTATTATACACGGAGCACAAAATAGTGCCGAACTGATATGGGAATATTTATAGACTATAAAAAATAAACCTTAGATAAATATTATAAATTATGTTCTTTTTTAAAAAATATATATTTTTGTTTAGTTTTACTTATTTTTATTTAAATTTTCATATATATTTTGGATGTTAGAAGTGTTTTTTCATTTTGATCTATAAAAATTATTATGGTATTTCCAGTTAGAGTTAGTGATGTGATGAGTAGAACAGTATACACTATTGATATAAAAGAAAATGCAAATAAAGCAGCAAAAAAATGTTTAGATAAAGACAGAAATCCCTTAGTGGTTATTGAAAATGAAAAACCAGTTGGTATAGTTACAGCTACTGATTTTATAAAACTAGCTAGTAAGAAGATAAGTTCAGATCAATATTCTATTGAAAAACTTATGTCTTCTCCATTAATAAAAATTGAATCAGAAAAGTCAATAGTAAATGCTGTTGAGAAAATGTATGAAAATGATATGTCCCAACTCGTTGTATTTGAAGATGGTGAAGTAGTTGGTATTATATCCAAAAGTGATATTATTCATTATACACCTCAAATTTTCCATAGACAGGGATTAAAGGATGTTAAAAAGGACCAATATAGATATCATGTCAGGCAAGAAACCGCATATGAAAATAAAGATTGGGAGTTTGAATGTTTCTGTGTGTCAGATAATAAGGTAAGTATTGGAGATAAAGTCCGGTTTACTAAAACTATTACAGAACAAGATGTTAGAACATTCGCATTAGCTAGTGGTGATACTAATAGATTACATATAGACGAAGAATACGCTAAACAGACACGCTTTGGTAGACGTATAGTACATGGTACTTTAGTAAGCGGTCTTATAAGTGCCGCTCTAGCTCGTCTACCTGGTCTGACTATTTATCTTTCGCAAGACCTCACATTTCTTTCTCCAGTAAATATAGAAGATAGAGTTACTGCTGTATGTGAGGTCAGAGAAAAAATAGGTGATAAAAAATATGAACTTATCACTGATGTATTAGATAAAAATAAAGAAAAAATAATAGAAGGTGAGGCAGTAGTGCTTATGGATCCCTCACCCAAAACAGCTAAAATTGATGTTGAAAAAATACAGAATATAAAATAAAATTAATAATATATTATATAAGTTTTAATATTTATTTTCAATTTTATTTATTTCTAGTTAAAACGGTGAGTTCACTTTCAAGCCCCTTATCTTTAGAAAGTAGAAGCTAACTTGTAATTGGATTAGTAGAAAAATAGATTTTTTACTTTTAGAAGAAAAGTATCTCACAGTTATTTAATATATGAAGTCGTTTTTAATTTATGTCTGATATATCTGATAGTAGTGATTTGTTGATTGAGGATGCTCTACATTTGACTTTAGATTTTGATTTTGAAGATACTATAGATAGGGTTCAACTTGAACATGAAATTGTAGGGTTTGAGACCGTTAAGGTCACTAGGCTTGATCAAATGGTTGGAGGAATGCTAGGGAAAGATGTTAACAGAACAGCTTTGATTGTTGTATGTCATGCTGAAATAGCATATAAGGCATTAAATATTGATCCTAGACTTGCAGGTCTTCTACCTTGTACAACAATTGTTTATGAAGATGATGAAGAAGCTGTCCATGTTCATCATGTTTCAGTAACTAAAGCTATGAAAGAACTTGGGTTTGTTCCTGAGGAGAAAGACTCTTTAAATGAACTTATCGAGCTTACTGGCGAGAAAATGAATAAAGTTTGGGAAAATTTAAGAACATATAATAAAAATGAATGACTAAGGTATTCTAGTTTCTTATTATTTTAGAATTTTAGATATTTATATATTTTTTATTTGATATTTATTTTCCTAGCAAAGAATATATAAATATACGATTCTTTTAGAATATAATATATAAATATGAAGGACTTATCTATTTTCGGAGAAAAGAATAAAGAAATTAATATATTATCTTTTTTAGAAAATAACAGAAAACAGACAGAAATAAATAACATCATTAAAAAAGAAACCGAGTATAATATTTTATCCAATTATGAAAAAAAACCTTTAAAATCAATAAAAAATTTAAAAGTTGATATATGGATAATCGATAAAGGTTTTTTCCAAAAAAACAAAAACTTATTTAAAGAAAAG
>JAHENH010000021.1 GCA_018609935.1 Halobacteriales archaeon
GCTTTATTTAGAAATCCTGAAACACCAAGGGCATCATCGAATACATCTATATAATCATCCAAATCTTTTTCAAGTAATTCTATAGACATTTCACAGGCATATATAGAAAGTGATCCAATGTTTTTGGCACGACTGAAAGATTCAGTAAATAATGGTATATCTATATCATCTGTTTCAAGCATTTTTCTTGCTATTTCACCTCCTTTGAAATCTCTTTCCTTTACTCTTTTTTTATCAAAAGCCTCTAATCCATCCATTGTAGCAAAGATTTCTATTGGTATATTTGAAGCTGCTGCTACTGATCCAATATTACTTACCGCTTGTAATTTCTCAAGATCTCCTGAAGCTAAAACTATAGCGTAACCAACCATAATATTGTTTTTATTTATAATACTATAAATATTGTGATGTATACACAATATTATAACTGAATACTAAATGTAAAATAATAAAAAATCATAATAAAATTTTACAAAAATAATACTTGACTTAAGTAAGACATATATAGATTCTTACACTAAATTTTATTTAATAGCTATAAAGAATATTGTGATGTATTAACAATACTTTAATAGATATACTTTATATAAAAACCATGGAAAAACCATTAGTTATTATTGGAGGAGACGCAGCTGGAATGAGTGCTGCCAGTAAAGCAAAAAGAGAAGACCCAGAAAAAAATGTTATTGTATTTGAAAAAGGAGAATGGGTTTCATATGGAGCATGCGGACTTCCATACTATATTAAGGGTGAAATAGAAGATATAGATGAGTTAGTATCAATTCCACCAGAAAAATTTATAGAGGAAAGAGATATAGATATACGTCTTAAACAAGAAGTAACTTCTATAAACCCCAATGAAGAAACTGTAACAGTAAAAAATTCAGATGAAAAATACCAACAATCTTACGATAAACTTTTAATTGCTACTGGGGCAAGTCCAATTGAACCACCGTTTGAAGGTACAAAATTAAGAAACGTTTTTACACTTCGGGATATGGAGGAAGGGAAACAAATTAGACAAACTATAGAAAAAGAATTCAAAGACACAAACCAAACGAAAAGAGTCGGTATAATTGGTGGTGGATATATAGGTATTGAAATGGCTGAAGCTTTCTCAGGCAGAAATTTTGATGTATCTCTCTTCGAAATGTTACCACACATATTAAGTCCCTTTGGTGAAGAAACTGCAGAATATACTGAAAAACATTTAAGAAAAAATGGAATTAACTTATATCTTGATACGAAAGTAAATAAAATAATTGGAGAGAAAAAAGCAGAGGGGATAGATATAGTTGATGAAACAATTCCTGTCGATATTGTTTTAATTGGTGTTGGTGTTAAACCAAATGTCCAGATTATAAAAGATACAGATATAGAACTTGGGTCTACTGGAGCTATAAAGGTAGATGAATACGGTCGTACGAACTATAAAAATATTTTTGCTGCAGGAGATTGTGCTGAAGCAAATAATATACTAACAGGTAACCCAGATTATGTACCTCTTGCTTTAACAGCAAATAGGGCTGGAAGATCCATAGGTGAAACAATGGTTGGTAAACCAAAAAAAGTAGGAGGAATAGTGGGAACAGCTGTTTTAAAGGCATTCGATCTAGAAATTGCAAGAACTGGGTTAATTGATTCCCAGAGAGCTGAAGAAGCTGGATATACCATGGTAAAAAAGACCATAACTACCCCCTCACGACCTCATTATTACCCGGGTGGTAGTGATATAAAAATAACAATGACTGCAGACAAAAATACAGGAAAACTACTTGGTACAAGTATGGTGGGAAAAGAAGGTACAGCAAAAAGAATTGATACAGTAGCAGCTTCCTTACATAAAGATACATCTGTCCCAGAACTAGAGATGTTTGATCTTTCTTATGCTCCTCCATTTAGTCCAGTTTGGGACCCTATACTAACCGCAGCAAAGGTATTAAATGGAGAAATAGAATAAAAAAATATATAATTAATTCTATTTCATTACTTCCAAAATTTTAATCTATCAATCATCAAATAACTATTTTAGTTTAAAAAATCATAAAAAGTATAGGGCTTATACCTGTTTTGATCCATAGATAAACTAAAAACAACTTCTTTCAAGTTTTAGATAGATGACGTATCTTAAAAGAAAAAATCCAGTATTAATTAAGTCTTAAAATCTAAAAATTAATCAAATTATATATCTTTATATACCCCAAAACTACATAATCAACCATCTTGATTTAATATTAAAAAAATTATTAATTAACATGAACAATAAAAACCATAACCAAAAAAACGGACATACTTCACATATTGACCATAGCGGTCATGAAGAAATGTTTCGTAGAAGATTTTAGATTTCAATTATATTATCAGTACCAGTTATAGTTTTTAGTGAATTTATACAAAACATACTTGGATTCACAACACCAAAATTTCCTGGAAGTAGCTGGGTTACCCCAATTTTATCTATAATTATTTTTGTCTACGATGGCCCCCCGTTTCTTTCGATGGCGAGGTCAGAACTAGAAAGCTGGGACCAGGAATGATGATGGTGATCTCGCTAGCTATAACGGTAGCATTTATCTACTCTATAGCTAGTTTATTTCTTTCAGGTACAACCCCATTTTTTGGGAATTAGTCACTTTGATAGATATCATGTTGTTAGGTCATTGGATGGAAATGCGTTCAGTTAAACAAGCATCAAGGGCACTTGGTGAACTAGCTAATTTAATGCCCGATACACCAGAAAAAATTACAAAAAATGGAGACATAGAACAAATTTCTGTTTCAGAATTAAATGAAGGGGATAAAGTTCTTACCCGTCCTGGTTCTAGCGTACCTGCAGATGGTGAAATAATAGATGAAGAATCTTCGGTAGATGAATCAATGATTACAGGGAATCACGTTCAGTAGACAAAAAACAAGGGAATGAAGTCATAGGTGGAACCGTAAATCAAGATGGTAGCCTGAGAGTACGGGTTATAAATACCGGTGATGAAACGACATTGGCAGGAATTATGCGGTTGGTTAAAGAGGTACAAAAATCAAAATCAAAGACACAATTATTAGCTGATCGTGCTGCAGGATGGCTATTCTATATAGCACTCACTGTAGCAACAATCACCGGAATAACATGGAAAATTGCAGTAGGCTTCAATATCGGTGTTTTAGAACGTGTAGTGACTGTTTTAGTTATTGCTTGCCCTCATGCACTCGGACTTGCAGTACCACTTGTGGTTGCTATAAATACATCTACAGCTGCCAAAAATGGAATGTTGGTGCGGGATAGTATAGCTATGGAAGAAGCAAGAAACCTCGACATTATAATGTTTGATAAAACTGGAACCCTAACTAAAGGAGAACAAGGAGTTGTTGGCATCGAAACCGGGGATGGTTGGAGTGAAAAAGAGATATTAGAGGTTGCAGCTGGTGTCGAAAGTGATTCTGAACATATGATAGCTAGAGCTATTCGAGATGTTGCAAATGAACGTGAAATACAGAAATTACAACCCTCAGGTTTGAGAACATTCGTAGGCTTGGGGTAAGAGCAACTGTTGATGGTGATACGGTACATATGGGTGGTCCTAACTTAATTGAGAAGTTTGGAGTTGATAGACCTAAAAATATTAAGAATTTTGCAGAAAAAGCAGGAGAAAATGCAGAGACAGTAATATATCTTGTTCGGAACGAATCCGAGATAGTTGCAGTGTTTGCACTTGCAGATGTTATCCGTGATGAAAGCAGAGAAACAAGCAAAGCTTTACATAGTATGAATATTGAGGTAGCCATGATGACTTGGGATTCAGAAGATGTTGCTAGGGCTGTTGCTGGGGAGCTTGGTATTGATCAGTATTTTGCTGAGGTTTTACCAGAAGATAAGGATAAAAAAGTAGAAATGTTACAGAGTGAGGGGAGGCTTGTTGGTATGGTTGGGGATGGTGTTAATGATGCTCCTGCATTGGCTCGTGCTGATGTTGGTATAGCTATAGGTAGTCGAACAGATGTCGCAATAGAATCTGGGGACATAACTCTTGTAGAGAATAACCCATTAGATGTTGTACGGCTCATTCAGCTTTCTAAGGTAAGTTATAGGAAGATGCAAGAAAACCTATTTTTGGCTACTGGATACAACGTATTTGCTCTTCCATTGGCTGCTGGTATACTTGCACCAATAGGGGTACTTCTAT
The DNA here is from genome assembly GCA_018609935.1 of Halobacteriales archaeon. The sequence goes on from JAHENH010000021.1 coordinate 4,179, forward strand.
CACCAGCAATAGGAGCAATATTTATTTCTGCTAGTACAATTATTGTTGCAATAAATGCTAGGCGTTTAGATAATATTGATTTATCGATATCAGTGTAATTAAGATATAATATCTATAATAATAGGACTATTAACAAAAAAGTATATTGTACTAATTTCGTAGAGAGATTTATACTAGATAAGTATAGTTTGAATTTTAAGTATATTTTAGACTATGAATTAATGTAACTTGGAAATTGTTCTCCATAATTGGGATTTGTAAAAAGATGCAACAAGAATATTTGGTAAGAGTTCCGTAAATCCATCTTTTATCAAAATTAAACCTGCTACAGACTAACCAAAACCACGTCTTTTTATTATATATTTGGTTTAATGTAGATTTTTTTATTATTCCTGGTTAAGTTTTTTCCGTTTTTTTCGAATTCTTCTTCTGACAGAACCCCTCGAACGTAATCCATCCCTAGTTCTTCGAGTGCTTGATTAGTTTTTTTAGAGGATTTAAAATTGCTGACTAACCCTCGATATATTAGGTATCCTACTCCTATTAGTATTATTAACCAGACAAGCATCATCCCTAGACCCCACAATGGAGATAGGCCACCACCCATTTCGCCACCCTACCACCAATCCATCATACCCATTATAGGCATAGCAAAAACCATCATTAACAACGGAAATAATACATTTCATAGTATCCACAACCAAATATTTCTTCCTACTTAATACTATGTCAATTATATAATTAATCATAATATATAGATTAAAATTTTTATTGATATAATAGTAAATCTCAAAAAAGTATAGATTTTTATTAGATATTGTTAAAACTAATAACTAGTAGTTAGATCTTGATAACAAATTACTATCGATCCTAACTTAAATTAATGTAGTAAATCTAATTTTTTAAGAAGGAATACTGTTTTTAATATCCGTATGAGTTCGTTGTTTGGCTTTGCGACTGTGTTCCTAGTGGACTTTGTATTGTTGCGTTTCCTACTGCTATCTTCATAGACATCCCTGATAGATCTTCGGATCCATGGAATCTGCAGTAGACATCATATACACCAGATTCTTCAAATGTATATGTTGTGGATCCTCCACCAGATACCTCTGTGTCTTTTTCCCAATTATCGGAAGCACTAGTTATAGTGTGACCAAAACCATCATCGTTAGTCCAAGTAACTGTAGTTCCTATATCTATATGTATATTTCTTGGACTAAACTGGCTATTAACCATTGATACACTATTTGTTTCCTGTATAGATGTTTGACCATTCTTTCCTTCTGTATTTTCTTGTTGTCCATCACCCTCAAGGCATCCTGTACTTATTCCTATTGAAATTGTTGCAGATGTAGTTAAAAATTTTCTACGCTGCATAAATAAAACAAAAAACTATTTACTTAATAATTTAACGAAAACATGGCTTATTTTTCAACAAAAAACCTATAAATCCAATATATTTCAATTATACAAACACTTTACTCTTTTAAGTTAATGAAATAAAAAATTTCAATATAGCTGGTATTTAATACTGAAAAAAGCTATATATTTTATATTTTTCTATAGACCTATTATATCTCATGATATAAACTACTTATTTTTTAGGTAATATAAGATAGTTGTTTTATTGTTTTGTATCTATAGTTATTTTATGGATTATACTATCAGTACTACTCTTGAAGGCAGATTTGATGAAGTAGTAGAATCAACAATAGATGAATTAAAACAGGAAGGTTTTGGTGTACTATGTGATATTGATGTAAAGTCCACATTAAAGGAAAAATTAGACGAAGAATTTATTAAATATAGAATAGTGGGGGCATGCAATCCAGAACTTGCATATAACGGATTAGAAGAGGAGATAGAGCTTGGTGTCTTACTGCCATGTAACATAATTGTATATGAAAAACAAGATGGGAAAATAGTGGTAAGTGCGGTGGACCCAAAAAAACTAGTTGGAATTA
>JAHENH010000022.1 GCA_018609935.1 Halobacteriales archaeon
CCTTTATAGAGATATCTAGATTAGTACTTTTTTCTAGATTTTCCAAATACAGATTATTTTGTTTTTGATTTTTTGTTTCTGCTTTAGAATATTCTTGTTTTACAGTAGTATCTATTTCTGTTCCTTCAAAAATTTCTTGTAGTAATTTAGAAACCATTTTTATACTATTTCTTCTAGCATTATCTGGGTTTTTCCTGCTGTATCTATTTTAAAACCTAGGAGAGGAGTAAGTGGATTTTCTCCACAAAGAAGGATACTTCCATCTATTCGTTCTAAACAAAAATGCATATCGGCAACACGATTTGCTAGGCTTTCTAAATCATTTCCGGGTTTAGTAATAAGTATCGAAAGATCATTATGTAAGGAGATATAGTTTGCAAAATTTCCTAACTTTTCACTATCGGATTGTATAGTATCCATACTTATTATGTGTAGTATAGGACCGTTGCTTTTTTCTCTAAGATCTTCGATTTCTGAGATATATTCAGAGAAACTGAATCTTTTAGTATTATTAGCAAAATACTCGTTTTCCTTTTTTAGTCTTTTATTAATAGAAGAATTGTTTTTCTCTATTTTTGTATTATTTTTATTTTCTCTTTTATTTTGTATAGATGTATACGTATTGAAGATCTTAAAGTATTTTTTGATGTTTTTTTCTGAAAAAATGGAACTCAAATCATTTTGTAAAAGACCGGGACTACTTTCTCTTGGTGGAATTGCAGATGTACCCATTTTGTTAGATATGAAATTCCTTATTATTGGTAGTGTAAGGATATTCCATGCATCTCTAGAGAGATCTCCTCCGAGTTCTAAGTGGACTATACTTCCTCTGTTATAACCTCCATCTAGAATTTGATCCATATCATAAATTCCTGTAGAAAATTGAGTTTTAGAGTTTTGTGTTGATTTCCAGTTTTCCTTAGAGGTTTGGTGTCGAATATGTGATATTTCAGTGGGTGTTATAACAGAGAAGCGTCCATTTTTAAGAGTGAAAGGCTTTACTCTATTGTCTATTCTAACCCCTCGTAGTTTCTCAAAGACTAGTTCTCTGCGAGTTCTGCCTTTGCTATCTTCAAAAGCTTGTAACTCAATTACACCATCTACTATATATTCAGTTTTTGATTTTTCCACTGTTTCTGAAACTAAAATTATATTTACATTTTGTTCTCTAGCAGTTTTAGATATTTGGTTTATGAGTCTGTTAGGGCCAATATTTTGATCACTACGTATCGATATATATTTATAGATTAGCTCCCAGCTGTCAAATGCTATAATAATATTAGAGTTAACTTCTGCAATAGAAGAAATCCACTCAATGAAGGAATCTAAAGTTAAGCTTTCAAATGGAAAGTCTATATCTGTGGGAAGATCAAATGGATCATTGGATAAATCTAAGAGATTTGTCTTATCTAAAGACAAATAATCTTTTATATACATCTGATTGATTGTTTTTTCATCCATTCGAGTAGAAACATAGAGTACTTCTCTTTCACTTTTTGATGCTGAGTTAAGCAACCGTAAAGTTAATAATGTTTTACCTGTCCCCGGTTCCCCTTTTAAAAGCAGTGTTCTACCTCCTTTTTGATTTAAAAACCTTATTATTTCCTGGGGAAGAACTGAAAATCTTATATTTTCCTTCTTTCCTACTACAGTTCTTTTTTTAGATTCCTTTTTTTTAGATTCAATCATAAATTAATAATTACATTGCTTATTAGTACAGATTCTTTCATTTATATTATGGTAAGTTATTTTATTATATAAAGGGTTTGTACATAAATAACGGGGGTGGTTTTTTATTTAAATAAAGTTTTGGTTTATTATATAAAGTATAACGTAGGATATAATACAAGATGTAATATTATATGTACTGATAAATAGATTAATTTTCTTTACTTGTGAATCCCATATATGGCTCAACCTGACTCGTCGAGTCTAGCAGAAGTGTTAGATAGAGTACTAGATAAAGGAGTTGTAGTTGATGTATGGGCACGTATATCCCTTGTAGGTATAGAAATATTAACAGTAGAAGCTCGTGTAGTTGCTGCATCAGTAGACACATTCCTACATTATGCTGAAGAAATAGCGAAAATAGAACAAGCGGAGCTAACAGCAGCAGCACCTGAAGCGTAGATAATAAATAAATCCAGCTGGATAAATACTTAAATAAACTAATCTAGTTTTTAAATAAAATCAATTTAGAAAATAATGAATTATCAATGAGTGTCCGTAATAAATTAAAAGAGTTTAAACAAAGTAACAAAGAATTTAAAGAATTTAGAGAAGAATTCAGTTCAGATATTAAAAAGATTAGAGATATCTCCGATTTCCTAGAGGAGATAGAAGTGATGAGAGAAAACTTCCTAACAACTCAAAAAGCCTTCCAAGAATACAACAAAGAATATACAAACAACATCTCACAATTTGAAGAATCGATAAAAGAATTTAAAGAAGAAATAGAAGTGATGAGAGAAAACTTCCTAACAACTCAAAAAGCCTTCCAAGAATACAACAAAGAATATACAAACAACATCTCAGAGTTTAAAGAAGAAATAGATCTAATGAGAGAAATTTTTGAAGAGACACAAAACGCTTTCGTAGACTATTCAGAAGATTTTCAAGAGAAAACAAATCAATTTCAAAAACAAATAGAACAGCAAGAAGAAGAATTTCAAAATACACAGAAAGCCCTCGTAGACTATGCCAACAATTTCTATGGTGTAAAAATAGAACCACTACTCGAAAATATAGAACAAGTACAGGAAAAATTCGAAGAAATGAAAAAAGAATTTGGAACAACCCATGAAGCATTCGCCGCCTACACCCAAGACTTCTACGGCATAGAAGAAATAGAAGAAGAACCAGAAGAAATAGAAGAAGAACCAGAAGAAATAGAAGAAGAACCAGAAGAAATAGAAGAAGAACCAGAAGACATGGTTAGATGCAGAGAATGTGGAGAATACTATCAAGCAATAACACAACCTCATATGAGAACCCATGACATGACAATGGAAGATTACAAAGAAAAATACGGGGAAGATGTTCCTCTAAGCCCAGAAGATTAGCCAGATGACAAAAAACTCCAAAAAAAGAAAGGTTAGAGGATCTAAAATCAGAAGCTCGAAATCAGATAAAGAAAAGCAAAAACAAAAAAGAAAAAATAAAAGACGATTTAAAAAACTTGAAAAAACAGCAGATAAAAACACTAAAAAAGGTAGAAAACACAGTCAACTTTCAAGTACTATCTTACAAGATTTCCCTTTTGTTGAAACAGACGAAATAAAAAACTTAAAATCCCGAGTTAAAAGATGGATTAAAGTAGATAGACCTGTCCATCTTATAGGTCCTACAGGATGCGGAAAAACATCACTTGCAGTAAACATAGCAAAAGATAGGGACCGGCCCGTGGTTTGGATAAATGGTGACGCAGAACTTGATACCTCAGATCTCGTGGGAGAATACGCAGAAGAAAAACGCTACTCTGAAAAAGACAAATACATTCATAATGTCATAAAAAGCAAAGAAATAATAAGAGATCAGTGGATAGACAACCCGTTAACTATAGCAGCAAAAGAAGGAGCCACTCTAATATACAATGAATTTTCAAGGACTAAACCAATAGCTAATAATGTTCTTTTATCCGTTTTTGAAGAAGGCATGTTAGAACTTCCAGGACAAAGAGGAGAGTCTAGATATATAGATGTACACCCCGAATTTAGAGCTATCTTAACTTCAAACTCATCTGAATACGCTGGAATACATAAACCCCAAGATGCCTTACTTGACAGGTTAATAGGGATCTATATGGATTTCTATGATAAAAAAACAGAAAAAGAAATATTAAAAACACATCTAAATTCAGGAAATATAAAATCAGATCTTCCTGAAGAATTATTAGAGGATATAGTCACGATAATGAGAGAAATGAGAAAAGAACTTGATATAGATATTGGTACACGTGCTCAGATAATGACAATGGAAGGACTTACTACTGTAGAAAATATAGACAAAGAAATAACTACAGAGATCTGTGTAGATGTCCTAGCCTCTAAAATAGCTCAGAAAAAAAACATAGATAAACTTAGAAAAAAAATACAAAAAACAATTGAAAATAAACC
>JAHENH010000023.1 GCA_018609935.1 Halobacteriales archaeon
AAACAAAACGGAGATCTTGAAAAGGTAGCTGTAGCAAATATACCAAAAGAGACCGCAAGCGAGTATAGATTCGAGGCTCATGGACAAGAAACAACAATACAAAGACACTATGGTGGAGATATAGGTCCAGATGAACCTGTAGTAGAGATCAGGTTCCCATATCTCTATGACAGGTATGGGGAGCCAGAGTTCTATAAGTCTCAGACTTATGCCTATCCTCTAAGTAAGGTATATAGTATAGACGAGGTGGATCTATGAATTCTACAGATATAGGTTGGACTGACTATACATGGAACCCAACACATGGATGTAGTAAGATATCGGCTGGGTGTAAAAATTGTTATGCTGAAACTATAAGCCATCGTTTTAGCTATACAACAAAGCCTTGGAGTCGAGGTAATGCAGAACAAAATGTCAAGTTACAGCCACATAAACTAGAAGATCCAGTTGGAATAGATCCAGGCTGGGTGTTCGTTAATAGTATGTCGGATTTATTCCATCCAGAGATTCCTGATAGCTATATAGAAAAAGTAATAGATGTGATACGGAAGACACCACATATATATCAGGTTTTGACTAAGCATGATGTTTTGCGTGCGGATAGGTTTGATTGGCCTGAGAATGCTATGGTTGGTGTTTCGGTGGAAAACAGAAACAATACTTCTAGGATTGATAGGCTTAAACAAGTTGATTGTAATATTCGGTTTATTAGTTTTGAACCATTGTTAGAGGATCTTGGTGATTATTATTTTTTGGATCGTATAGATTGGGCTATAATAGGTGGTGAAAGTGGACTGAATCATAGAGAGATGGATCCAGAATGGGCTAGGAAATTAATAGGTAGCTGTAGGGTTCATAACATTCCAGTATTTTTTAAACAGCATAGTGCTCGATACCCAGAGAGCAATATAAAAATTAAGTTAAGAGGGAAAAAGCGTGTGGTTAGAGAGTTCCCTGATGTTCCAAGTAGCTATCCTGGTAGTCCGAAACAAAAAGAGGTGGTTTAATGAGGGGTAGAAATTCAAAAATAGAGAAACATCTTGATAATCCGAAAACCTCTCAAAACGAGAAAGGTCGTGTATCGGTTCGGATGCCAAAACACCTCTTGGAAAATATAGATAATCTTGTGGAGTCTGGTGTTTTTGAGAGTAGGAGTGAGGCTATACGTTTTGCTATAAAGAAAGAATATGGTATAACAAAAGAACAACCACAAAACAAAAACGGGATATATAGACGTGATAGGATAGATGGAGAGATAGAAAACAGGAGACAGCTTGGTGATAACCTATGACACAACAAAAACAAACCCCTCAATTCATCTTCAAATGCGAAACCTGTGGACTAGAACAAAAAACAAACGACAAACAAAAAACCAAAGAAAGAGTTGGAAGACACAAATCTCTTGGACACACATCATATTGGAAAACAAGAGACAGAGAAACTCTATTGAAACTTGTTAGGGGTGAGGTATGAGTCAACAACAGAGGGATCCAGGTGAACTTATAACAACAATTGAGACAACTATATATAGGGTTGAGTGTTCTGGTTGTGGTGAGGTAAACAAATATTTGAGGGAGGATAATGCTGTTGAGTCAGCTGAAACCCATCAGATGTTATGCTTAGACGGTGATGGATAGATGTCCACTCATAGAGATCAAGTCCCACTAAGATACATATACATACTCGGATTCCTAACAATATTCGGAACCCTATCTATAGCTGTTGTTGGATATATTTTGTTTTGGTGGTTGTTATGAAGCTGTCGAAAAAACAGCTGGAGAGGTTACAGGATCATATTGATCGAAATAAAACACGGCCTAACTTTGATCATAGACATCAGACAAAAGTTTCTGAGGAGATATGTAGAGAAATTAGGGTTTTATATAATGATAGAGGATTATCGAGGAAGGAAGTAAAAGTTGAGATAAAAGATAGGTTTGGTGTGGATATACATGAGACAACAGTTCAGATACATGCAAGCTTCCGATGTCAACATGGTGATTTATAGATGCCAGTATATAAAAACAATAAGGAACTCAGGATAGAAATTACAGAACAGCTAGGGCATCCTGAATATAAGGAACGCATAGAAAAGGTTTCTGTTCCTCCACAGAAAGTGGCGCTTTCTAAAAAACAACTAATAGATATAATTGAATATCTCGGTATAGAGATATCTAGTCCTGGACAGAAACAGAAACAACAAATAATTGATAAGATATCAAGATATCTTGGTTGTGGCGGACACAAACATACATACTTTAACAATAATCATCTCCGCAGACTACATCAAGAAATAGTTGGAGATAATGATGGAGGTGGCCGGTAATGATTAGTCCACGCCATCTTGACCGGATAAAATTTACAGATCACGCCAAACAAAAAATAAAAAATCGAGGTATAGATATTGATCTTGTTTTTGGGCGAACCATAAATCTTCATGGATATCTGTATAGAGATAGGGAAAACAATAATTTTGAGTTGTTTTTAGAGGATAGAGAACTAGTTGTTGTTTTCGATACAAAGTTTCTGAGGTATTATAAGACTGCTGTAGTTCGGACTGTTTTCTCGAATAAGGGATATAGTCGGTATAAGAAATCAAGATATAAACAATTAGATGCTGGGTTCAGCCGGATTGATAGAGAAGATTCTAAAATAAATAGACCAATATAGAAATGACAGAACAAAATCAAGATATAAATATAGATAGAGGTTCTGTTGAAGAACAAATCCAGGGTTTTTGGGTTGTATTGGTGTTGTTTGGTATAGGGTTTTGTGTCGGATTATTAGCTGCAGCTACCATGGTGGTTTTGTTATGAGTGATGTAGCTGTAGTCCATGATAATTTTTGGAGCCGTGGCGGAAGTGAACGGGTTGCGGAACATATAGCTGAATCATTGTTGTGTCCTCTATATTATGGTTTTGGAAATCAGGAATATATGAATAATGACAATATAGATTATAGGTGTTTTTTATCTGACACAAAAACTAAGAAACTTGTGGGTAGGTCTCCGATACTTCGGCAGCTATACCAGATTTTTCCTTATGGATCCATACAACAATTGAAAGATTTTGATGTTTTGGTGCAGACACAGAATACTCTTGGTTGGTATATCCCAAAGGACAACCAAACAATTATACGGTATATCCATAGTACTCCAAGAAATACCTATGATTTGTATGCTCGTAGTGATCCAAGTCTACCTAGAGATATCTATAGTTTTCTTCAGAGATGGATGTATACACATACAACGAGATATCCTGATCTTTATATTGCGAATAGTGAATTAGTGAGGAGACGGTTGCAGCTGTATTGGGATATCTCTGATAGAAAGATAGAGGTTGTTTATCCTCCAGTTGATGTGGAGAGTTTCTACCATACAAACCAACAACAATATTATTTTACAATCAGCAGGCTTGAAGCAAACAAAAATGTTGGGGATATAGTGGAGGCATTCAACAATCTAGGATATAAGTTAAAGATTGCAGGACATGGATCAGAACTTAAAACCTTAAGGGAAAAAGCAGATGACAACATAGAATTTCTAGGTAGGGTTTCTGAGGAAAAAAAACAAGATCTATATAGTAGATGTAAAGCATTAGTATTTAGTGCAAAAAACGAGGACTTCGGAATCGTACCAATAGAAGGTTTTGCATCTGGAAAACCATGTATTGGGGTCAAGGATGGATATACACGATACCAGATAGTTGAGCCATATAATGGATATCTATACAGTAGAAACGATATAGAGGGTCTAAAGGAAAAGATAGAGTTGTTTGAGGATAGAGGAGTTAAGTCAGATCCACAAGAGATACAGGGTTTTGCTGAAAGATTCAGCCTAGAAAGATTTCGGAATGAAATAAAGAGTGCTGTAGAGAAAGCTAGAGATAGATCAAGAATAGATGTGGATTTTGGTGATAGATTTAAAAGAAAAGAAGAGGTGTTGGAACGATGATGGATCTTCCACAATGGGAGCTACCCGACCGATACGCAAACAAAATTGGAGGATTCCGAGTAATGCTTGCACAAACCCAATGGTATTTTAGCCTGCCACAATTCCTAACCATTGTAGGATTTCTACTATACCAAAACAGCAAATTCGTGAGATCGCTACCAATAATTGGAGAATCAATATGGCATTGGTTCGGATTTATGTTTCTATCTGGGATATCAATTTTAGTCATCCATTATGCAATAGTATATCCATCAATGCAGACATTCAACCAAAACCAAGCCCAGAGAAAAGAGAGATCACCACACTATAGGTTATCCCACGAAAACAACCGAGAAATAAAAGAAATAAAACAGAGACTTGAGTTGGCTGAAAATGGAGAGATCGAATGCCCAATATGTAGCAATCAAGGTGGAATTAATGATGGATCCTGATCTATCAATTATAGTTCCATGCTATAATGATCAACAACATATAGTGGACTGTATAAACTCGATATACAATCAAAACATAGAAGACATAGACTTTGAGGTATTGGTTTGTGATGATGGATCTGTAGACAACACAACAAAGATCCTAGAAAACCTCGCTATCGAACACGAGGAAATAAGGATTTTATCTAACAACAAAAATCGGGGTATAAATTATACACTACAACGATTAATAGAAAACTCAGAAAGTAAAAATATATTAAGGATAGATGCTGACTGCATCTTAAAACCTGATACAGTAGAAACTATATATAGAGAGCTAAGGATTGACTGTGATCTTGTTTTTGGTCGGATAGATGTATTGAATACAGAATATCTACATCCTGCTGTTTGTCAGTTTGGAAAACAAAAAAACAACGAATTATACTTTGGAGGCGGATGTGTAGGGATGCGAAAAAAAAAGATAGTTGATAGTGGTGGAATAATAGAGAGTGGGAGTGAGACTCAGGAATTGATTGATCGGGGACAAAAAAACAACTGGAAAATCCGATATCTAGAAAATGTTGGGGTAGAATCAAGCTTCCCAACAAACCTATACGAAATATTTAAACGGAAATATAGGAATACACAGATAGACCGATACCTACAGGATCCGGAAAGTTTTTCGGTTCGAGAGATACGTGGACCATTGTTTTGGACTGGATTATTTGTTTCTACTGTTTTTGGATTATATAGTGTAGATCTACTACGTATACCGGTTTTTTTGTTTGGTTTGGTGTTTCTGAAATATATGTGGGATTCGGTGGAGATAGTGCGGATTTCTGGTCGGGTAGGCCATCTATTGTGTTATCCAATATATAAAATGGTTTCTGGGGTTCTACGTACAGCTGGACTATATCGGAACCTCCCAGGTTTATTGGAGTTGTTAGCAGTTCGGTATCTTGGTTTTGTGTTAACAAGTGATAAGGCATGACTGAAAAGTTTGAGGCAGAAAAAGTAACAACAAGATCTATACTTGAAAAGGTATCTGTAGTAATCCCTACAGAAAAAGAGGATCCGGAAAACATAGAGACAATAAATAGCATCCCAGAAGGTGTAGACAGTATATATATACAAAACGAAGACAGTATAGCACAGGCAAGAAACTATGGAGTCGAACGTGCGGATACAGAAATAATTGTAGAGCTAGATGATGATATACAGGTTGATAAACCCATATTTATAAATTCTGTAAAATGGGTATTCTTAGACCGATATAGTGTTGTTGGGATGGAGGGCTGGGATTTTGACCTAATAGTTACAAGGTTTATAGCGTTTCATAGGTCAGCATTCTATGACGTTGGTGGTTTTGATACAAGGCTTGGAGGACATATGGAAGATACTGATTTCGCAATAAAACTACAAAAAAATGGGTATAACCTTAAAAAAATACCACAAGAAGAAATTGAACATATAGATCATCCAACACGGATAAATACATGGGATAGACTTTGGAGACTATGCTATCTCTCAGCTAAACATCCAAGTTATACAAAAAAATTGTGGAGTGGTGTATTATGAATATAGGTATATATGAACAACGTACAGGATCCAAGCCTGGAGGTACGGAGACTTTTGTCAGGAAAACCATATCTTATCTCTCGAAAAACACAGGT
>JAHENH010000024.1 GCA_018609935.1 Halobacteriales archaeon
TCCATTTTTATCAAAGACATAAAACAAATCATCTAAGGTATCAATAGAATCTTCAAGTAAACCTATCTTATTTTCAAATTCCATATTTTTCAGACAGTTAATTTAATCTATTTAAATTATAATTTAATATTCACGACTTATATATTTTAATATGTCCATCAAATTCTTTAGTTTTAGTAGTGTTTTATCCTCCCTTGTATTGAGGTGAAATATTTTTAAATTGAGTAACAATTTTATTTTTGATTCATCTCTCTGTAGTGATAGATTTTTATCTGTATTTAACTGTATATAGCGTTTTTTCTGCCATTTTTCTATAAGTTCGTTTGCAGTTGGAATTCCTACCAGTTTTGAAGTACCTGTCCCTATTAAAAATTCAAAATTACCTTTAAATCTTTTAACTAAGCTTACCAAATCTTGGGTATTGGCTCTTTTATTTTTTTCCTTCTCTATAAGATCCTGTACAGATTTTTCCTCTATTTTCTGCCTCCCCGTCAGACATTTCTTCAATAAAATTTTAGAATAAGATTTATTTAATACTTTGGGAGGTATCTTAAATTTTTGTAGGTTTACCTTTTAAATCAACTAACAAATATTTATAACATGGACAATAGAGAAAAAAAGAAATAGATGAAATAAAAAAAAGTAGATGAAATCCCTGAAGCTAAAAAAGAAGAAATACCAATGCTTGAAAATGCTTTCGAGGCTATGGACGACTTATTTCTTATTTTCGACCAAGAGTTTAAATTCAAAAGATGGAACAAAAGAGTGGAAAAAATAACAAAATATAACGAAGGGGAACTATCTTCTATGCGCCCCTCAGATTTTTTCGAAGAAAAAGACAGACAAAAAATAACAAAATCAATCTCAGAAGCTATAGATGAAAAAGAAACCGTATTAGAGGCTAACATAGTAATGAAAATAGGAAAAAACACCATATAAATTCAAAATAGCCCGCCTAGAATCCAACAATGTTTCCTTCATCGGAATATGTGCTATAGGAAGAGACATAACAAAAAGAAAACAAAAAGAAAGAGAATTAACAGAAAAAAGAACAATTAGAAACACTAAACCAAGTAATCCGTCATGACATCCGAAACAATATAAACATAATAGAACTAACAAGTGAAGCACTTAAACAAGACCTAGAAGACATACTAATACAAAACCAAAAAGAAGAATCAGTAAAAGACATAGAAAAAATATTCCGGACAAGTAATCACATAGTGAACTACCTCGGAGTCAAGGCTCCGAGGCTTCTCCCCCTAGATTATAACACACCTTTGGCTTCATCGGATAAGTCGCCTCTCCCAAAGGATAGGGTCGGGCTGTCCACAAGCCCCGATGCCTTCCGTCTCACCTTCCTAACATATGGAAGCGTTTCGAGAGAAGGCACATTTTCCAAACCGTCGAACGACCGCTTCATATTGAGGTCTTCAATATCCTTCACAGTCGTTATATCATAATATAAGACGTGATTTGTTAAATATTTCGACGCGATTCACCTTCGGGGTCAAGCCCCGAAGCACTCACGCTATCTTATTTGTAGAATTAACAGAAATAAGTAGAGATCTAATACAAGCAATGAATGGAAAAAAAGAACTCAAACTCGAACCTATTAATCTAAAAAATGTCATAGAAGAAGAAATAGAAAAAATGGAAATTAAATATGACGAACCTATATTCAGTGTAGATGAAATTCCAGAAGTAAACGTAAAAGCAAATGAACTACTAAACTCTGTATTTAAGAATCTACTAAACAATGCAGTACGACACAACGATAAACGCTCAACAAAAATACATCTCTCTTTCAGCCAAGAAAATAATCACATAATTGTGAGTATTGCTGATAATGGTCCTGGAATCTCTGAAGAATCTAAAGATGAGATTTTTGGAATAGGAGAAAAAGGACTTGAAAGTACAGGTACAGGGGTGGGACTATACTTAGTAAGAACATTAGTCCAAAAATACGATGGAAAGGTATGGATAGAAGACAACAAACCAGAAGGAAGTATATTCAAGGTAGAGCTACAGAAAGCATAACTCTCTCTATTTTTAATATCTTGATAAAATTAAATATTTAAAAAATCTTTATAATAATTAATGAGAGATAAAACATAAATTTATAATAACTTAATTTTTATTTATGCTTGATCTCGTATCCGCTCAAGAAAATTATGTATTTGATGTTTCCTTAGTAGAAACTGATCTAAATACTTACTATAACTTCAATACTAAAAAGGAACATCAAGAAAAGTTAACTGAAAAAGAGAGATCTTCTATAGAGGGGGAATATAACTATAGCCAGGAAAACTTAGAGATTCTTTCAGATTATTTCTGCGATTGGCCTCCATATAGAGAAAAAGACCTAGATAATCCAGCTCATTTAGCTGAAAATCTCACAAGAACCGAAAAAGAAAATTTGTATATAAATATCCTGCAATCTATTGTAAACTACATAAATAAAAACAGGGATAACATAGACCAAACTGTTAGTTTAACAGGAAATTCTATTGAAAGTATTATAGATGAGTTAAAAAAAGATAATAAAGAAAAATATAATTTTATTTTAAGATATATATGGAGATTTTCTAAGGAGCTTGCAAGCTTTAATCCTGAAAAAGTAGAGAATACATATCAAGAAGAATCAAAACCCTCGAAGAATACATATACCTAGAAAATATATGGAATGAAGTCTACAAATCTATATGTATTATTTTTCCTTATTTATAAATCTATTTTTTATTCTGAATTGTTTCTATGTTTTCTAGGCATCTTTGTAATTCTAAAGCATATGATATCTTTTTTTGGATGAGGAAAACAAACTTTTAATATTAAATATACGGTTTATACCAATATCTAGTTATATAATATTTTATAGATAATTATTTTATATATTACTATAAACAACAATTAAACTAATATCTAGGTTCTCTAAGACAGGGTTCCTAGATTATATAATGATAGAATAATTCTAAACATATAAAAATACAAGAATTTCTCTCTCCAAGAAATTAGAGAAATCCAGATAAGTAATATGATATTTTACTTTAATTTTTAAAATGAATTTATTGGTCTAAGTAGCTTTTAGCTTCTTCATTAGTTACTTGTTCGAAATCTTGGTAAAAAGAACCAACTGATCCAAAAGGTATTGGCGTTTCAAGTATTAAAAGTTCGTCAACTTCATCTTCTAATTTTTCAGCCGCATCTGATGGACCAACAGGTACTGCTAGAATAATTTTCTTAGCTCCAGAGTTTTTAACCTGTCTAATACACGCAATAGCAGTTGCTCCTGTAGCTATACCATCATCAACTAAAACTACTCTTTTATCTTTAAGGTTTGGCATCTCTTCTTTTCCACGCATAAAAATTAATTTTTCACGTGCATTTTCAGCCTCCTTTTCAATTTCTTTTTCTATATAATTTTTTTCTATATCAATACTCTCTATGAGTTCTTCGTTTAGCCAGTAGCTACCATCACTTGCTACCGCTCCTATACCTAATTCTGGATTGTTGGGAGCTCCTATCTTACTAACAACTACTACATCTAGGTTAGTATTTAATTTATCTGCAACTTTTTTTCCTAAAGGAAGCCCTCCACGAGGAATTGCTAATACTATATCTGCTTTAATTTGCCTCTTCTTAAGAGTCTCTCCTAGTTTTTCACCAGCTTCTTCTCGGTTCTTAAAGAACATGTATCTATCTAGTTTTTTAATCTCTAAGTATAATACTTTAAGCATGGGGATTAGAATTGGTTTCACAGGAGATGTAATGTTGGGCCGTAATGTTAATGAGATACAAAAAGAAAGACCTCCCGAAGCTATATGGGGAGATATTTTATCTGAAATAAATAACCTTGATGGTTTATTTATTAACTTGGAATGTTGTATTTCTGACAGAGGTTCTCCATGGAAAAAAACTCCTAGAGCTTTTCATTTTCGAGCTGATCCTGGTTGGGCTATAGAAGCTTTAAAGAAAGCAAATGTCAGGTGGTGTAATCTTGCTAATAACCATATGATGGATTACAGGGAAGAAGCACTTTTGGATACTATTAACTATTTGAAGAAGGGAGAAATCAGACATTCTGGGGCTGGTATAAATCGTAAAGAAGCATTTGAACCATCTGTATTAGATATTAATAATCTAAAAATCGCTTTTATTTCTTTTTCTGAAGATCCTAAAGAATATTCTGCGGATAAGGAAAAACCTGGAATTGCTTATATTGATTTAGATAATTTTAAAGAGGATATACTAGATATTTTAGACAGAGTAGAAAAAAAGAATCCTGATATTATGGTTGCATCTGGCCATCTCGGGCCAAATATGGTTGAAAAACCTACGGATAAAATTCAGAAATTTGTGCATTTTTTAATCGATAATGGTGTAGATATATTTCATGGGCATAGTGCCCATATTTTTCAGGGTGTGGAAGTATACAAAGGAAGCCCTATACTATATGATACGGGTGATTTTATAGATGATTATAGAGTTGATCCTATATTAAAAAATAACAGAAGTTTCTTATTTAAAGTAGTCATCGATAAAAACAAAATAACTAAAATAGGATTTTTCCCAGTAAAAATTAGTGAATATTCAGTTCAAACTGTTGACGAAAATACTAAAAAATGGTGTTTTAATAGAATCAAAAATTTGTCTAAAGAGTTTGGAACAAGTTTTGAAAAAAAAGATAAAGAACTTATTTTGAAACTATAGAATATATTTCTATTGTTTATAGAAGATGTCTAAAAATATCATATTTATAATTATTAAAAAAAATGATGTTGTTTGAATATTTAAAATAATCTTATATTTTGTATTTTCTATATATTTTTATGTCATCAAGTTTTTTGTTTTAATATTCAATAAAAGTTTTTCACGTCTTTTACTTATACGGTAACTTTTAATTGTTTTTGTGGGCTATTAATTGGCTAAGTTTATTAATTTTATATAACAAATATATATTAAAATTTTCTTAATTAAGTTATCTAATTATTCTAATTATATGTTATTCAAAATAATTTTTTGTACATTTTCTTTTCAGATTTTCTACCGAAAATATGATTTAGTTTAAAAATTAATTTTGAATATGGTGGATATTGAAAATAGAAGAGAATTTCTATCAGAAATAAGATCAAAACTAGATGAGTGGATACACGAAGCAAAAAACCATGCTTTCGAGGAAATTTTTGAAAATCCAAAAACTGAAATATCAGAAAAAGAATTACGATTATTAGATAAAATAGATTCTCATCTTACTAGAGAAAATGGAGAAGGAATATGGGATTCGGATCGATATGGTATTATTGATACAAATATAAAAGAAAATAGAGAACCACAGGTAGTATGTACTAAACATCCTCAGATACCTGAATACACTTTTCAAAAAGAAGGTTGGGCAGACATGGAGACAAGAAAAAAACTCAACGATCTACTCTGGGAATATTCAGAGAGAGTACTAGAAATAACACAACAAAAATTAGAAAGATACATTAAAACAAAATATACATAAAAAATATATTATATAAGTTCAATGCTTTGTTTACCATTTATTATTAATAAGACTTGAAAATTAGGAAACTGAAAAACAATTTCTTATTTTAGTTAAATATTTATAAAAATTATAAATTGAAAATCTATATTATATTTAAATTTATTATATTGTATTTTAAAATTTTATTCTATTCATTTTTTTCTTTTTTATATCGTAATTTCCATCTTATTTTATGTAGTTCTATAGCAATCGCTATAGTCAACGTAATACCACCTAATATTATCCATTGAACAAAACTAACTGGTTCAGTACCTAGCACTATCGATAGATTCAAAATACATACCTCTAATATGAACTAAAAACGCACCTATAGTTCATGTCAGTAATATTAGACTTCTTAGAGGTGATAATTTCAATCCCAGTATGGTCTTACTCATAAAAATTATCTAATTTAATCTATTGTTTTACGTAATTTATCTGAAAATACAGTAAACGAAATTCTTTGTGTCTCGGCCTATATGTTCTGAGACTCTATATAGTGGTTAAAAATATGTCGAGGTATTTTATTGTGTGTTATATTTTGTTAGTTTTGTATTTTCCATACTGGATAGGTAGTCTTCTATGTCTTTTTTGTTCCATCCAAACGGTGACAGGATTGTTTCTGTTGCTCTAAGTAATTCTTCAACATAGTATTCTATGTCATAGCTGTCTATGTCTTCAAATGCTAACCTAACTCTTTTATGTGTTTTTTTATCATCATCTACAACAACATATTCTGCATCCTCTCCTGGACTTATATTATAGTTTTTATGTTGAGTTCTATCAAGAGCAGCCACATTCCTTGTATATTGTTGATATTCCTCCCTGCTCTTAGAGATCCGTTTTTTAACCACTAACATCTCAGGATCCACACAACCAGAACATATCCTATCAATATATCTTTCTAATATACCAAATACACTCTCTATGTTTTTATGGCTGTCAATACTGTCAATCTCTCTTAATAATCTATGCTGGAATTCCTCTATAAACGGTGGTGTGCTACACTGTCGTGTTTCTATACCTCTTATCTTGAAGCCATCTTTATTTTTGATTTTTCCAAAATACCTTGTTAATGCTCCAGTATTACTGTTACGTCTTGGACAGAAAGCTATCCAACTATAGCTGTTTTCAAAATCAAGCCCAATCCCAACATCACTGGATACCTTTCTACATACTTCTTCTATAGGAGTTGGGTTGTCCATCCGTGGCTGAACCCATATACTGTCTATAATTCCGTGTATCATTTTATATCCATGTTCTTCAAATTGTTGTTTTGTATCTATTAGTATTTTTCGTGCATATGCATTTATTGCTTCATGGCATGAAATATTACCCCACCTAGAATGGTTAGCTGATAGATAGCCAAAACAGCATACTAAAGCCCACTTTATAGCACTAGAAATACCCTCAAGTTTTTCTATTGATCTTTTATCTGTAGACCGATCTATATGCTTTTTTATGTTGTCACGCTTTTCAACCAATGGTTCCAAAGTTTTCGGAATAAACCCTTTTTTATCGCATATATTGTATCCAAGTTCTGGGACATCTTTTCTATCTTTATGGCAGCTACACCGAATAGTTTCCGGACTAATATTATTTCTTATCATTATTTTAGGATATAAAGATGAGAAGTCAGCTTCATACACATCTCTAAACACCCCTGTTTTAGGGGAGAATATATGTCCGCCTCTATCTGCACTATGTAGTGTTTTCATGGATTTGTATTGTTCGTGGGTGTTCCATGATTTCCATGGTACAAGTACATCGTTGTTGAGTGCATATCGTATCTGTATCGATGTTAATATATTTCCAATACTTGACCATGCTAGTTCCTGTATTGGTTTCTGTGATTTTTTGACTAGGTATAGCATTCCATATAGGTTTGTTTCATCCCACCAGAAACAATTAGAAAGATCTATAATGCAACGTCCAGGTATATTATATCTTGCTGGGGAATTACATATACGTCCATAGCTTTCATGGCTAGACTCACCAGCAAGTTTTTGGTGTCCTTCTATACGTCCAAGCTCGAAATCTTCTAATCCATATTTTTCTGCTTTTTCATATAGTAGTGGAACTAGTTCCCCATGACTTAGAACCAATATGTCTGGATCATATGTTTTTAGGTGGTTTTGTAGTGTTTTAAGGATAGTTTTTTCTTTTTCTCTATATTTTTTATCAGAGATCTCGAGTTTGGATATATCTCTATCCGATAATTTTTTCTTTGATGTTTTTATTTTGGATGTCTTTAGTTTGTTTTTTGGTTTTGGATTTATAGAATTCTCTAGACAGTATCTGAATTGGGGTGAAAAGTCTATGTTATAGAATTCATATCTATGTGGGTCCGTATTTTTACGTATGCTATATACAATATTTTTTATATCACCTATTTTCTGTGTTTCAACACAAAGAACGGTCTGTCTTGGTTTATTCCAGTCTGTTTTGCATCTGTCAAACTCTGATGATACAAAAGACGGATACTTATCTATATTTTCTTTCAGGAAATCTAGATGCCTTCCTGAAACATAAAATGAAGGCCTATAACCAGTTTTTAGGTTGAAATCAGCACCAGCTTTTGTTTTCTCCCACTCATATATTTTATCACCAAAAAAATCTACTTTATACATTAGTCTTCAAGTTCTGAAATTCTTCTCTGTAAACTGTTTATTTGTTTTTCTTGTTCTAGAGCTATAGAGAAAAGTATGGATATCATGTGATTTCTATGGTTTTGGTGGGATGCAGCGTCAGCGTTTTTCTCAGCATACTCAAACAAGACATCAAAATATTCTTTGTTTTCTCTTCTTAGTACGTCTCTATAGCTGTTCCATTCTGTTTTTATATTTTCTAGTTGGTTTCTATAAGTTGGATTTGTCCTACCCATAAACACCAACACCATTCTTTACCTGTTTTTTTTGGTGTATATCTATGTTATATGTTTTTTCAAGTATTAGACGCCATAGCTCTAATGTAGTCTGTATGCCTCCATTTTTTGGATATACAAGTGTTTCAAAATTAGAACCTAAAAAACGAGCCCCCATAGATGTAGTTCTACACTCAATAGTCTCTTCTATATAGTCTTTTATTATAGAGGTATAGGTTCCAGATTCAGTCAACAATACAGGAATATTATATTGATCCACAACATCATCTATATATTCTATTGCAGACATAGCCATCTTTTTTCCTTCCCATCTAGCACTATCACTATATAGATAGTCAAAAACGGGAGCTACAACTAGAGACGTATCCCTATCTATCTTATCTATTAGGTTTTCTATTAGGCTGAAGTGTTGATATGGTGTAAATGCACGTGCTACCTCTATCTTATCAAGCAGTCTTGGATCTGGTGTGAGTCTATGCATTAGGTGTGTTGATGCATAGTTACAGCTATCAATCCATACAGTCTTTCCCTTATTCCTTATCAGATAGTCTAATACCAAAGACGCTAACGCCTCCTTTTTCTGTTTATCCGGCCTCAACAGATTAACACCTTCACACAAACTTGGTAACCGTTGGACTCTACATTCCATTATAGATTATGGATTATATAGCCTTATATATAAACTAAACCGGGTATATGCCGGCATACCGAGAAAAAAAATAAACCTATCTATATACCATGTCTATCCGATATAGAAGTCGGAATTTTGAGGTCACCAAAAAAACAAGAGCTTGGATCCCCTGTATAGGCCTCCTACAAACCATCAAGTGTGGAGGTCGCCTTTGGAGGTCACCTAGAGAAAAAATAAAAGTGTCTCTACTTTTTCTATATCTCTCTATTCTCTGTTTTTCTATTTTTGTTTTATTGCGTATTTGCGCCATCTGTTTTGTCCTTTTGTGTCTATGATGTTGTAGTGTTTCATTTTGTTCAGATATTTACGAAGTGTACGTTTCTGCCGTGTATTGTTGGCTCTTTTTTTATATTCTTCGTATAGATTACTGGAATGGATGGGTTGTTTCTCTTCTATTATTTCATATAGAATTTTTTGATGTTGATTAAGTTTATCTAAGTTTTTTTGTCGGATGGTCTGTTTTCCCTGTGGTATGGCTTTATTGATTATATCTCTAGTTATTTTTTCTTTGTTTTTGTTTTTAGCTGTCCTAGCTGCGGATCGTAGAATACTAATAGCTATACGTGCATCATTACCAGATGAATCAGCAATATATTTTAGGTTATCTCTATTGATTGTGTTTTGTCTTAATCCCCATCTAGCTCGGTCTTGTAGTATGTCGGCTAGTTCTTCTGTACTATATTTATCGAACTTTATATGTTGATTACTACGTATACGGCTACCTATACGGCCATCAATATCTGTAAAGAACTGGCTACGTTGGTTAGTTATTATTATAGTTGTAGTGTTTGGATGGGTAGATATATCATATAATACTTTTTTTGTCTCTAGTTGATCTGCCTCATCTAAAATTATTAGGTAGGGCATTTCATCAAAGCTATGTAGGCGTTCTATAAGTTCGTCTTTTGGTGTTGATTGTCTATGTATATCAAGTGATTTATTTATACCCTGTAGAAGTTTATATAAAACCCTATACCTGTTGTAGTGTTGCCAACAATTTACATATTGGATTTTTATATCAAGTATTTCTTCCTGTAGTTTTTGGGCAATATACCTAGAAATACATGTTTTCCCTGTACCTGAACTACCCCAGATAAAAACATCATCAGCATCTTCATTTTCTAATATAGGGCTGATTGTATTAGTTAGGATGTTTACTTCATTGTTTCTATGGACTACTTCTTTTGGAATGAACTCATCCTGTAGAACCCGTGCATTAGCGATCATATATACTCTATATATTTTTTAGAGAGGCTATATTTTAAACGGAGGGGTGTATATTCCGAGAGTTCCGAGAGACCCAAACAAATACATATAAAGTAAATATTGGGCCTAAATTCGATGAATAATAGAGACATACTTCCCAAGAACAAATATCCTGTATTTAGTTGGGGTTGTGTTAGCTGAAATCCAGATATTAATATCCCGATAGCTACGAGTTCTATACGGACAGTCCTCATTGCTTTGTCATCTATATCCGAAAGATCCTGATGTTGGTGTTCTATAACGTTTATAGCTTGATCATATATTATTTTAAGTCTTTTCTCCCCTACAACCTGTAATGTTATCTTTAGAACTACATTCCCCCTTCATCCATGTTTTTGTTAATAGATGTCTATCTATTATGTTTATAAAACTAGGTATTACATAAAACAAAATCTATGTAATATCCCCAAAACTGTTAAATAAAACTTATTCTATTTATCTATTAAACAAATGTCTGAAGTAGATACAGAAAGAATTTAGCGTGTTATTTATTTTTTTGTCTGAAGATTTCCTATATTAATTTATATCTGTGTCTGTTGTTTTATATCTATGGTTTTTTTAATTTTTTGTGGTGTTTTTGCTGTGGTTTTTATTTTTTAGTAAATATAATTGTTTGGTGTGTTAAGATGGATAGGAAGTTTATTAGGAGTTTGCTTATATAGGAGTCTTTCGCTTATGGGTTTACAAATTGCGTTTTTGGGATGTAGTCTTTTATCGATAGATGTATATGATCTTCTACATATCTATGGAATACTTGCCTATGCTATAGGTGGTGTTACAGGGTTTGGTGTTCTTGCAATATTCAGTTTTGGAGGAGCAATAGATACAGTAGAAATCGACCAACAACCCACATATTTTATACTAGCCGGAATACACCACATCTCCAGTCGAGTACCAATCATCCTAACACACCTCATACTAACTTTATCACTTGGAAAAATAATATCAATATTTCTCACCGGAAACATCATCTCAATATTCTATAACCTATCCGCAACCCTCGAAGAATTAACATCAGAAATAATATGGAAATTAGAAAAAAATACATAAAAACAAACTAAAACCAAATTAATTAACCACATCATTACCTTATAAATAACTCACAAATTTTTAATTAAATAAGATGTGTTTATTATTTTTCTATCATAAGTTTCTCTATATTTCTTCTAAATACACCTTATAAATAAGTATTTTCTTAGATATATTCATGACTTGAACAAATATCATACCAAGGTTCTTTTTGTACTATTGCAACTTTTTATCTTGTTAAGTATTTACCTAGCTAACCTCTCAACCAGAAATTCAACCTATAATATCAAAATTTATTCAAATATTTACTCACTGTTTTCTTTAAATTGAACGGATACAATAGCAAACTCAGTTATCTTGATATTGGTATTAAGTAAAGATTTTAAGTTAGGCTCAGTTCGACCGTCCTTTCCACTCACAATAGATTCTACATCAATACCGGATTCTATCTCGAATTCAATGGATCCTTTCTTGTTGTCAATATATACCATTTCAACGTCTTTAAGTTTGCGTACAACTTCATGAGGGCGTCTGTTTTCTTCAAGATCTCCAATACACAAATGCCTACGTATAGTTATTCCGTCAATCTTATCCTCTATATCCAGTAAAGTTGATTTTGTCACGGGGTCATCAAGCAGAAACGTAAGTCTATACCGTTGACTGAATGGTTGTTGAGCCACATGGCTAACCATATCTGAAGAAGTAAAAGTGAGACAATCCACTTCTATTTGTCCTTGACCCTCTTTATTTATTATATCTTCCAAATCATCTACATCAGAAATTCTAGTATGTGGTTCCTTTACTTCTAGCACAAAAGGCCGGCCTGTACCAAGAACCAATACATTTGAATCCTCACCTCCAGCAGTATGAAAAACAATGTCGGAAGCATCCATGATATCCTGGACTCGCCACGCAATTAACTCTTCTACACTCGGAGCTCTGCCACTTCCACTACATTTTTTACATTTTTCGCTGTCTCTATTCACCTCAATCTTACCGCTTCCATTACATGCCGAACACTCTCGAACCCTCGGAAATATACCAGTTTCTAGTTTTCGATATCGTCCATAAAAATAAACAGGATTTATTTGGATCCTTATATTGTCTTGATCAATATCAAGCACTGCGACTACATCAGGTTTTTCAACATCAACCTCAGCTTCTATCATACTTGTGAGTCTTTCTTCAACCTCTTTGTTTACTACTGCATTGAATGTCCATCCTTTATCACCAGATAGTCCGGCTTCATTACGAAGCTGACGCTCATTCTTTTCAACATATTCAGGGGGCTGCGTTCCAATCTGGAAAGTTCCAAATTCTACTTCTTCAAGTTCATTTGCGATCCGTTTTGCCCACCTACCGTGGTTGATTTTTACTGCACCTTTACATACCCAGCAATCCTCAGGATCAATCGGGATGTATGGCTCATCAGCTTCCATAGCACACAAAATTCTCAGAGCTTTACCACGTTCAGATATATCAATACTAGAGCTAATATCAGCGAAACACCTCCCCAGACAGAAATTACAAACTTTCCCTGTCTCCAGAATTGATTTCGCGTCATCAACTACACTCATTGAAATAGTCTATCTATATTTCTAAATAGTTCATCCTTTAATATTTGCTATAGGCTGCATCTTTGCGACGTTTTTCCCAATTCCAAGAGCATCGCTGACACTGATTACTTCATCAACATTTTTGTATGCACCAGGCGCTTCTTCAGTCAAGGTTTCATCCGACTGTGATCTGACATATATTTGCTGCCCACTAAGAGATTGTTGGAGTTCTTTTACACTGTATTCTTTTTTTGCTTGGGTTCTAGACATGGCTCTACCAGCACCATGTGCTGTTGATCCAAAAGTTAATTCAAGTGATCCTTCCCCCCCTGAGAGAATATATGAATTACCACCCATACTTCCAGGTATTAGTACTGGTTGACCAACATTACGATATGCTTCCGGAACCTCTGGTCTGCCAGCTGGAAATGCTCGGGTCGCACCTTTCCTGTGCACTAAAAGAGTTTTTTCCTCGCCATTTACAGTATGTTTTTCTTTTTTTGCGATATTATGACAAACATCGTATAAAAGCTCTACTTTGGAATCCTTGAAAAGTTCATCAAAAATAACTCGAACTGCATCTGTCATCGCTTGTCTGTTAGCCCATGCGAAATTGGCTGCTGCATTCATAGCTTCAAAATAATCTTCGGCTAACTGATCTTCCAATGGAGCATAAATAAGTTGTTTATCAGGAAGAGCTTCAACTATATCAGGATATTCTTTTTCAAATCGTCTTACATACTCAGTACAGATCTGATGTCCGAACCCTCGGGATCCAGAATGAATCATAACTACTATTTGATCTTCTTTGATATCATACTCCGTTGCAATGTCTTTATTATATATATCTGTAATTTTCTGGACTTCAAGGAAGTGATTACCTGATCCAAGTGATCCAATCTGGTTTATCCCTCGTTTTTTAGCCTTAGATGGTACTTTTTTTGGATTACCTGGTAGACGACCATTTTCTTCGCAGTGTTCTAGATCTGAATCTGTCGCATATCCAGCCTTAAGCATCCAATCCATACCCTCTTTAAGAATGTTTTTGAGTACGTCTTGGTCAGTGTCAAGATAGCAACCTTTTCCAAGTCCTACTGGAATAATTTCATATAGCATATCCCCGATTTTTTCTTCTTTTCCTTGAATTTCTTTGTAGGTTAGATTCGTTCGAAGTAAACGGACACCACAATTAATGTCGAAACCTATTCCTCCAGGGCTGATCACACCACTTTCTATGTCGACTGCTGCTACCCCTCCTATCGGGAATCCGTATCCTTGATGGCCATCTGGTAATAAAACGGAGTATTTCTGTATTCCAGGTAGTGTAGCAACATTGGAGATCTGTTCTAGTGTGGCATCATCCTCTTGTTGCATATCACTTAGTATTTTTTCTGACCCGTATATCCTAGCTGGCACCCGCATATCATCAGTAGGTTCAATATCATAGATATTTTCTTCCACTTTATTTATTTGCATTAATTTTCACTAAAATTACAATATGTATTTATAATCAAAAAAACTATGTTTACCTAAAGGAAGATTTTTAAAACTGAATTAATCCTAAATATTGATGTCTTTTCTTGGTTAAAACTTTTAAATATTTTAATTATGTCTAATTATATATGTCGGAAAATAGTGAGAATATATATTATATAGATGTAGATGGTGTAGAACTGGAGGGGGAATTAATAATCCCTAATCAGGCTCCTGGCCTTGTTGTGTTTGCCCATGGAAGTGGTAGTAGT
This sequence comes from Halobacteriales archaeon, assembly GCA_018609935.1. The sequence goes on from JAHENH010000024.1 coordinate 14,699, forward strand.
AGACATAGTCCTAGAAATAATTTTGTCGCTGAGATAATAAGAAATAAAGGACTTGGTACTTTATTGTTTGATCTACTTACAGAGAAAGAAGACCAAGATAGAGAAAATAGATTTGATATCTCTTTATTGACAGATAGATTGGTTGCAGTTACAGATTGGCTTAGATCCCAGGAAGATACTAGAAATCTAGATATTGGATATTTCGGCTCAAGCACAGGAGCAGCCGCTGCATTAAAGGCTGAAACTAAGAGACAAGATATTGATGCAATAGTTTCTAGAGGTGGAAGAGTTGACATGGCCTCAGAAATCTTGGATAAAGTAAAATCTCCCACCTTATTTATTGTAGGTGGAGAAGACACTCAAGTATTACAACTAAATAGAGAAGCATTAAAAAAACTAAATATTGAAAAAAACCTAGAAATAATAGAAGGTGCAGGACACTTATTTGAAGAAAAAAAAGAGCTAAAAAAGGTTTCAGATCTAGCTACTCAATGGTTTATAGATCACCTAAAATAACCCTATAAAAACAGTAAATAAGAGGTGTGTTACAATATTTTTCTAGAATACAAAATAACTCTATATATCAGAAATCAATAGAAAGAATACAGATTTAAAATATTACTATGATCCAATTCTTAATATTAGAGTTAAGGATCCGTGAAGTAGATAAGATCTGTAAATTTCAGTCACCTTCTCTGCCCTAAAGGACAGAGCTTGCTAGTGAACTCCTGTTCTAACTGAGCACGAACCCAGTGGAAGCATACGCTTCACTCACACTCAACATTCCTAGCTTCAGGGCTAGGTGACATATAGCCCCTCCACGACAAGACTTGTGCACGTCGTGGAGATCATTCTCCACTATGTATTTCATAGCTATGTTCTTTGATGCGTTATAGTCGGCGTTAACCTCGTAACCGCACTCAACACACTTGAACTTCTTACCATCACGGTTATCCTCGTGTACATGCCCACAGTCCTGTCTACTACATTTTTTGCTCGTGTATTCGGGATCGACTTGCTCGACGTCGATCCCTCTCTCTTCAGCTTTGTACTTTAAGACACGATAGAACTCGTTGAACGCCCACTGCTGAAAGTCTTTCCCGTTCGACATTCTATCTCTAATACCGTCTAGGCCCTCGAAAACGATCACGTTAACATCGTGATCTTCCGCCTCATCAAGCAAGTCGTTAGCCATCCGATGAAGCAGGTGTCCTGACCACTCTGAAAAACGACTCCCGACGTTTTTCATCGTTAGATGGGCTGAACGAGTACCTGTCTGCTGCATTTTACCACGTTTCTTCTCGTACTCGTTACGGATATGATTGAGGTAATCAGCCGACTCCACGAAATATCCAGTCGAGGTGACAGCAAAACTACCTCGAACGTTCAGGTCTACACCGAGAACCTTTCCGTTCTCAGTCTTTCCTTCCGAGTCTTCATCCAGTCCTACTTCCTTAGACTTTGTTACAGTAACATGGAGGTAGTATTCGTCGTTATCGTTTCGGTGATGTAGTGTAGCCTCTCCTTTCTCCCATTCGCTATCCTCAGCTAGGTATTCTGTCTGAGGATTATTATCGTCTTCGGGTAGTATGAACTCAGCTTTAATTCTGCCGTTAGTAGTAGCGAGTGAACAGCCGTTGTCTGTATACGTAATCGTTCTATTATCGTAAGCCACGAACCATGAGGAGAACCGTGGCTTACTTGCTTTCTCGCCTTTCTTCCATTTTGAGATTACACCTTCGAGTGAATCGACGACGTAATCTCTTGCTTTTTGTATTAGTCCGGTGTTGAGACCGGTTTTCTGTTTTACTTCGTCGTATATCTGTTCGTGAAGGTGTGTTTTGGTGGTGTTGATGTGATCGTTTTCATCTCGGTTGTTCCAAGCGTGGTCAACGTGGAGTTGACACGCTTGTTGGAAGGCTTTGAAAGTGCTTTTCAGGGTGTCGTGGTGTTTTTGGTGAATGTCTAGTTTGACTATGGCTGTTCTGGTGAGTCTCATTAGTGGTTTTATACATGTTTTATTAAGTTTTGGTATTACTTAATTGTTGGGTTAATCGAGTGACGGCGCGTATCCCCGCCCTGCCATTATCGGCTAAAGCCGATTCACTAAAGAACGGGGTCTTGCACCTGTTTTCTCAGATAATTGATGTACATCAAAACATAGACGATAAAATATATAATATTATTTTGTGTTTTGTTGATACCCGTCAAAGCATAGGGAACAAAAACCCATTATTTTATATGTTATTTTTTGTAGATACCTGCCAAAAAATAGATGGCTAGAAAAAGGGTATGAATATCTCTGAATTTTGATCTATATTAGAAGTTTCGTCCACAAATATATAAATTATTATAGAGAAATTCATGCAAAGAGGGGATTATCTTTACGGTTGAAATATGCTACAGTAATTGTAGTTGTAGTGAGGAAGTATCTAGATTGGCTGATCTTTTGGACGGGAATGATGAGCATGTTGAAAAACTGACTAGAGATTTTAAAGAACTATTGGATGATATACAGCAGGGACATCATCCAGAGTATGTTACTGTTTGCTGTTTAGACTCTAGGGTTTCAAACGAAGACACTCTCGGACACCGTGCTCCTGGACAAAACTTCACTATAGGAGATATAGGCAGCAAAGTAGTCGATTTCAATAAAGACGGGAACAAGGTGATTTCAGGGAACTTATCGTATATTCCCAGCAATAAAAATCCTGATACAATAGTTTTACTGGGCCATACAGGATATAAAGCTGTTAAAACAACTTACTCATATTTACAAGATGAAAGTCTTGTTAGCTTTAGGTGTTCCATTTGGATGTGTGTCTGGAGCTATTGCAGTACTTATCGGAGATGCTAGCATGACCCTTGGAGTTACAAGTAATGCAATAAGACTATCAAAAATCAAAAACAAATAAAAAATACTATAACAATGTTTAGAGATACAGAACTTATAGACCTAATAGGGCTTGCTATAGGTCTCATGTTAGTATTATCTGTTGTTTCGATTTTATATAGTATGGCTAATTTCCCTGTAGACTCTGAATCACAGCCAGACGTTAACTGGAGTATAGATAGAATAAATAATACCTATATTGAGATTAAGCATAGGGGTGGGGATAGAATAACTGCTTCAAAGGTAATTGTAATGTTAAATAGTAATAGGAGGGATATAGAGTGGTCATCAAACATGCTAGATAGAGGAGATACGGGATTATTGGAAGTCCATAAACAAGAAAAAATAGATAATTTGGTTAGTATTTATTGGTCAACTACCTATGGTAGAGAACAGATGACAGAAGAAACTATAGTATGATTTAATTATTGATATACAAATGATTATACGTATATCTATTATGAAGGGAAAAAATGGATGTTGATTTTAGGGAAAAAATAGAAGGCTTATCGATTGCAGTCTTTTTGACTGTAGTTGGATTTCTAGTGGGCTCATTGGTTGTTTTTCTAACTATCCAA
>JAHENH010000025.1 GCA_018609935.1 Halobacteriales archaeon
AACCCCCTCGTGGTCCACGTAGAGTTTTTTGTGTCGTGGAAGTTACAAAATCAGCATGATCTACAGGGTTTTGATGTAAATCAGCAGCGATTAATCCAGCTGGATGAGCTATATCTGCTAGATGATATGCATCTATATCATCAGCTATTTCACCAAATCTTTTATAGTTTATTTCCCTTGGATAAGCACTTGCCCCTGAAATAATTAAGTCAGGCTGAAACTCTTTAGCTTTTTTTTCTACTTCATCATAATCTATTCTACCAGTATCTTCATCTACTTTATAACTTTCAACGTCATATAGTTTACCTGAAAAATTAGCTGGATGGCCATGAGACAGATGGCCACCATGAGAGAGTTTCATTCCAAGAATTTTGTCCCCAGGATTCAGACATGAAAAATAAACTGCCATGTTAGCTTGGGTTCCAGAATGAGGTTGTACATTTGCATGTTCAGCGTTAAATAATTTTTTTACTCTATCTATTGCTAATTTTTCTGCTTCATCTACATATTCACATCCCCCATAGTATCGTTTTCCGGGATATCCCTCTGCATATTTATTAGTTAATACACTTCCCTGAACTTCTAGAATTTCAGGATAAGCATGATTTTCACTAGCTATCATTTCTAATACTCCGTCCTCTCTCCAGGCTTCTTGCTGTACAGCTTCTGCTATATCTGGATCCACCTGTCTAAGATTTTCCATAACCTGGAAAAAATCCTTTTGCGCATAACTCTTATTATAAAATTACTAAATATAATATTAAATGAACAATAACCTAAATAGTATAAAAGAAAAGAAAAATCTAAAAAATATTTTTAATTCTATAGCAAATGAATTTAGTGATACAAGACAATATCCATGGGGAGAAGTTGAAGAATTTATTCAGGGATATAAGGGTGAAATAGCGATTGATCTTGGATGTGGTAATGGCAGACACCTTAGTTTACTACAAAAACAATTTAAAATTGCTATAGGATTAGATTTTTCCAGAGAGATGCTTTATCAAGCTATAAAATATTCTGAAAAAAACAAAGGCGGGCTAGTTCAAGGAGAAATGGTTTCTCTTCCATTTAAAGATTCAATATCTGATGTTGTTATCTGTATTGCAAGTTTACATCATATACCATCTCAAAGACAACGTTTAAAGGTTTTAGAGAATATAAACAATATCCTTAAAAAAGGTGGAGAGGGTTTAATTGGTGTTTGGGCTATAGAACATTCTAGGTTTGATGGAATACGTGAAGAAATAAGAAAACAAAATGGAGATTTCTATATACCATGGAAATCAAATAAAAATAAAGATAAAGACACACATGAGCGTTTTTATCATATATACCAAAAAAAGGAGTTTAGAGGTTTAATAGAAAGGTCATCTCTTAGTCTTAATAAAATAAAGGTCGCATCTGGTAACTATTATGGATTTGTTTCCTCAAACTAGTATATATTATCTATTTTTTTGTCTAGTTTATTTCTCAGGTCTTTTTCAGATTTTTTAATAACTCTTATAGCTTCATCTGTATATTCTATTTTTTTATCTATTAAACCTATATTAATTCTCGCAGTGAGGTTTAAATCATTTTTATATTTATCTATTGTATCAGAAAAGCTAAAATGTTGTTTAATAAATTTTCTACTTTCTTTTTCGCTGTATTTTTCATATAGAGCCATCCAAAAATCTTCTTTATTAGATTTTACTAATGGTTCTATGTCTTCAGCCATTCTATTTAATCTATATTCTAGATTAGATTTTAGATTTTTTCTATTATTTTGAAGATTTCTATAAAAGAAATCTTTTTTTATAAATTTTCTTTTAATTTTATTTTGTTTTCTACTTTCTAAATATTCTAATACTAAATCAAACTGTCTTTCTAAGCTTTGTTGTATTTCTTTTATCTCAGTTTTTATAGGAGTGTTTAGTACTGTCTTTAGTGTTTCTTCTCCTATACTTATTATATTTAGGCCACCCGTATTATAAGATGACGTAATAATATGTGTAGGCCTGAATTCTTGTATAGCATTTGTAGACAATTCCTTTATAAATAGATGAAATTGTTTTTTCACTGCATTTCTAGTCATCTTACAAATCTATTTTATAGAAGTTTATAAATATGTTTCTTATATTTTTCTCGTACTCTATCACCCCATTGATGTGTATATGTTTCGAGGATTTCACCACCTGAATCACCTCTTAGATATTTTACTAAAGAGTCATCCCCTGAAGCATCTCTTAGATATGTAGTAAAGAAATGTCTACAATAATGAGGTGTTACGTTTTTTGTTAAATCATTTTTTGTATTCCATAATCCAGCTTTTTGCGTATATTTTTTCATCATATTTGAGATTGATCCAGATGAAAGACATCCAGAAGAATAAGATGGAAAAAGATACCTTGTCGTTTTAGGTCTTATATATATCCATTTTCGAAGTTCTGATTTCAGTTCCTCATCCATAGGTATCAGTGTATCTCTAACCCGTTTATTTCCATCAATATCACTTGAAATAAATATACTTGAAGTTTCAGATACTTCATCACCTAATCCAAATTTTTCATCTTCTTTAGATGAGATAGAAATGTGGTTTATATCTAAATTTGCTAGTTCACCGGCTCTAATACCAGTTTTAAATAAAACATGAAGCATACATTTATCACGAGGATGATTAACACTTTGTATAAAATCTGATACTTCTTCAACTGAAAGATCTCTCCGTTTTGGATTTTTATCTATTTTTTCTTCCATTTCTTCCATAACAAGCGACATAGGATTTGAGTTTAAATTAAATTCTTCAGCTTTTTCAAGATATGAATAAAATCTATGTATATATGAAGCATATGTAGCAATAGAAGAAGAGACGAGGTTTCGTGTTCTAAGCTCTTTTATATAAAACATGCAATCTCTTCTATTAGCTTCATCGGGTTTTTTATCTAAAAAATCTGTATAATCCTTTAATACTCTTTTATATTCTTTTAGAGTTGAAGAAGATTTACCATATATTTCCATTTCCTCAATAAAATAAGAAACTAAATCATCTTCCATCTTAATCTTTATTTTATTTTCCGTTCTTTCTTATAGAATCCTGCTTGTAAAATGATCTTCCGGCTTCAACCATCATTTCTATAAATTTACTTAGGGATACATCCATTTCTTCAGCTTCTTTTTCCCATTCTTTTTTTGTGTCTTCTTCTATATATGCAGTAACAGGTTCTTTTTTAAGGTCATTATTCCAGTTCTTAGACATCTCTCTAATACTTAATAATATTATCTATTCAAAGTTTGTCAGACATTAACAGTTTTACACAAAAAGTAAAAATTCCACAAAAAATTAAATTGAAAATAAGAAAAAGACTAAAACTCCCTAAAAAATTAATATAGCGAAATACACTTTATAAAAATCAAGAAAAAAGTAGACACCAAAATACACTATAGCAAATATGTAATCCTAAGAAAAAATATCTTTATAGAATCGGGTTAAAAAACAAAAAATGAACTCAAAACAAGCTAATATTAGTTCTACGTCTTATGCTTTTAAGACGTAGAACTAATATTAGATATAGAGATATAAAAATATAACACTGGAAAAACCCTAAAAAAACTTTAAAACCCACAAAAAAACATAAAAAACACTAGAAACGCCATTCTATAAAAAACCTAAAAATAAAATAATCTAAAATTAAAAAAATAGTTTTAAAATATAGATAAAATAATATACTAATAAATTTAGCTAACCTGATATATGTTAGTTGTTGGTTACTTGTCTTATATAACCTTTTAAAAGAATATTTCTTAATTATTTTTAATTTGTATTTAGTTATTTTTTTAAATTTTGTATTGATTAATCAAATATACTATATAAATCATATATCGCTATATAGAATAAACTATAGTGGCTAAGAATAAATATACAAGTATATTAGATAGAAAACCTACAAAAAAAGAATAAATATAATCGATAAACTTAAATACAAATTAACATATCATAAAATAACTAAGATCAAAGTACTCAGCAGGAATACCAACAAAAAATAACACAATTCTTAAATACTATATAGATCCAAAATATATTAAAAAGGTTATGAAATTAGAGTTTTATTACGATTCGACAGAAGAAAACGCTTGGTCTGAAACAGAATCAATACTAGACATACTTGAACAACTAGAAGAACAAGACACAAATATAAATCCAAAAAAAATAGATACTTCAGAAATAACAGAAAACGAAAGACACGAAATATATTCAAGAGTAGTAGAAGCATCAAGCTCAAGAAGATACAAAGTTAAACCAATATTCACCGATAAAGACAGAAGTGAAGTATTTTTCGGAAAACAACAACCGGCTCTACTAATATATAGAGATAAAGTACCTTCAGAGATATACGCAGAAACCCAGGGAAAACCATCAGAAATGAAAAAACAAAATAAAAAACAACTACCCTCAGACGTATATCCACATGAAACACCAGGTGGAGGACGTGTAGAAACCATGGACTACCTAGAAAAACTAGTAAAAGCTATGTATTATGTAGGGGCACTTAAAGCTCCACCAGGCTAAAAAAATATATAAATGCATTAAAAGGGTAGAATAGATATAAGGTTTATTCTATCTCTAAAGGTATAAAGTTCTTATAAATACAAGCTTTAGATTTTTTAGCTGTGTCTTCTAAACAAAAAAAAGAATCTGTATTAAAAACTGCGAAGGAGCAACTAGAACAGGCATCTAGTTTAATAGATATTGAACCAAATATTGTAAAAAGACTTCAAAATCCAGCTAGGGTTTATGAAGTTAAGATACCAGTAAAAAGAAAAAACGGAGAACTCAATGTATTTACTGGCTATAGAGTACACCACGATAGTGTTAGAGGCCCTTGTAAAGGAGGGCTAAAATATCACCCTTCTCTCACAAGAGAAGAATCTATAGGTTTGGCTATGTTGATGACTTGGAAGAGTGCAGTAATGGATATACCATTTGGAGGTGCTAAAGGTGGTATAGTAGTAAATCCTAAAAAATTAACAGAAGAGGAAAAAGAAAAACTTACTCGTAGATTCACCCACGAAATAAGAGATGCAATAGGTCCAATGCGAGATATACCAGCTCCAGATATGGGTACAGATGAAAAAGTAATGGGTTGGATAATGGATGCATATAGTATACAACAAAATGAAACTATACCAGGAGTAGTGACTGGAAAACCACCAATAATAGGAGGCAGCCAGGGAAGAAAAGAAGCTCCAGGAAGAAGTGTAGCAATTATAACTCGAGAAACATGTAAATATTATGGTATAGAACTCGAAGAAACTAAGATAGCAATACAAGGGTTCGGTAGCGTGGGAGCTAGTGCTGCAAGACTATTAAATGCATGGGGAGGGGATATTGTTGCAGTAAGTGACGTTAATGGAGCAATATATAATCCATCAGGATTAGATATAGAAGGTATTCCTCCACATGATGAAAAACCTGGAGCAGTAACCGAACATACAGAAAGCGCAGACAAAATAAGTAACAAAGAACTCTTAGAGCTTGATGTAGATGTAGTTATTCCAGCAGCGATAAGTAATGTAATAACAAAACAAAATGCAGACAGCATAAAAGCAAGGCTTATAGTAGAAGGTGCAAACGGACCAATAACATCAGCCGCAGATAATATACTATCTGAAAATAATATACCAGTAATACCAGATATTCTAGCAAATGCAGGTGGTATAACAGTTAGTTATTTTGAATGGCTACAAGATATAAACAGAAGATCATGGCCATTAAAAAGAGTAAACAAAGAATTAGAATCAGAGATGATTAAAGCTTGGACCTCAATAAAACAAGAATTTGAAGATGGAGAATACTCATGGAGAAACTCCGCATATATAGTAGCCCTAAAAAGAGTGTATAAAGCCCATGAAGCCAGAGGTCTTTGGCCCTAAAAGAAGATAATAAATAAATTCACTTATACTAAAGAGTTAAGAGCTATATCTATTTCTTTATCTAAGGCTCTCTTGGTTAAATCTGGAAGTTCTTCTTTTTCAGTTTCTCCTTTCTGACTTCCTTTAACCAGATTACCGTCTACAGCTACAATACAACAAGACTTCATTCCATTTCTACGAGCTAAAGTAAAAATAGTAGATGCTTCCATTTCAACAGCCATCATATTAGCCTCCATCCAGTTTTCTGAAGGTTCATCTTCAGCATAGAAAGCATCATCAGTAACAATAGAGCCAATAAATACATCAATATCGACCATACCAGCTGCTTTCTCTAAGTTTTGAACCATGTTTAAAGAAGGAATAGCAGGATATTCAACACCTTCATAACGTTTAGTGGTTCCCTCAAACTTTGCAGCACCAGTAGGTATGACTAAGTCACCTATATCTATAAATGGCTGTAAAGCACCACATGTGCCAACTCTAATTACTTCTTCTACACCAACCCTGTGTAGTTCTTCCATAACTATAGCAGCACTTGGAGAGCCAGCACCTGTAGAACAGACAGAAACCTCAATGTTTTTATATCTACCATTAACTATCTTAAATTCTCTATTATATGAGACTACAGAGGAATCATCTAGTTTTTCACCTATGAAATCAACTCTTCCCGGATCACCAGGAAGAAGAACAGTATCATTTATGTCTCCTTCTCCAATCAAAAGATGTGGTTGTTTCATATAAATGGTAGACAGAAATTAAAATAAAGATTAGCTAAATTAAATATGGATCCAAAGGTAATAGATTATACTCTATTAAAAAAACATCATAGCCATAAGGAACTTGAAAAATTTTTAGAAACAGCAAGAAAACATAATGTAAATGTATGTATTCCACCATGCCGCATCTCAGAAGTAGTCAAAAAATACAATAAAGGCAGAGTAATAACAGTTATAGGTTTTCCCCAAGGACTAAATACAACTCAATCAAAAGTTCAGGAATCTAAAAATGCAATCGACAAAGGAGCCGAAGAAATAGATGTAGCATGTAATATATCATATATAAAATCAGGAGAAATACAAAAATTCAAAGAAGAAATGAAAAAGATAAAAGAAGTCTGTAGAAATAAACCACTAAAAGCTATAATAGAAACAGGATTATTAACAGACAAAGAAAAGAAAAAAACATCAAAGCTATGCCTCGAAGCTGGTGTTGATTATATAAAAACATGTACAGGTTTTACAAAAGGGCAAGCAACAGTAAAAGATATAAAACTTATAAAAGAAGCTATAGGAAATAAAGCTAAAATAAAAGCTAGTGGAAAAATTAGAAACAAAAAGGCTGCAGAAAATCTATTAAATTCTGGAGCATCGAGGATAGGGACCAGTTCAATAGATCAAATACTTAACTAATACTAAATATCTAACTATAGTTCTATTTTAAAGAATTAGCTACAGATATCGCTTTTATGGTTTCTTCTATATCATGTACTCGAACTATATCAGCACCTCTAATAGATGCTATTACATTAGCTGCTAAACTAGGTTCTAGTCTTTCTTTTTTATCGAGTCCAGTTAATTCCTTAAGAAATGACTTTCTTGAACATCCAACAAGTAGGGGGTATCCAAGAGATGCAAGCTCACTAGTTCTTTTTAACAATTCAGCATCTCCAGTTCTACCTTTACCAAAGCCTATACCAGGATCCAATATTATTTTATCTTTATCTATACCTGATTTTCTTGCTCTTAAAGCCATTTCAAGTAAACGTTCACCCACATCTTCAACTATATCATCATATTCCGGAGTATAAGAAGGATCAACAGGAAGATTAACAGAATCCATAACAACCACTCTACAACTACGTTGTGCCGCTAACTTCCTCATATCAGGATCTTCAAGACCATTCTGGTCATTTATTATGTCAAATCCAGCATCCAGAGCAGCCTTTGCTATTTCAGGTTTACGTGTATCTATAGAAAACTTAGCATCTATATCTACTAGTTCCTCCAAAACAGGTATTATACGTTGCTTTTCCTCTTCAACAGAAACAGGATCAGCTCCGGGCCTAGTCGATTCTCCACCTACATCTATTATACCCACACCTTTCTCCACCATTTTTTGGGCTCTATCTATGGCATCTTCAACAGAGAAATAACGACCCCCATCATAGAAACTATCAGGGGTTATATTAAGTATACCCATAACATCAGTACCACCGAAGTCTATATCCCTATCTAGATTAGTATATAGGTCCAGGTCATCAAGTATATCATCTAAATTTAAGCTTTCCACAATAGAATCTATATAAAACCCCTCATGTCCCCCCTCACTTTCCATATCTATTGAGCCTCCGTTAGTTTCTACTACTCCCTCCAACTTTCTATATTCTTTCTGTGTAATACCTTTAAAGTGTGCTTTATTTTTGTCTTTTATAAATATACGAGGGTTCCATATTTTTCTTGCTTCAGAGGCTACATATAACGAACCAGTAATAACAGCTATATCATCCTGTTTCATAGAACTAACTGCATCTAAAACACCATCTGAAACACTCTCAAATGAACTAGCCTCTGTAAAAATATTAGACAAAATTTCACTAGATTCCGCTCTAGGACTTTGGGGAGGAACAGTATAAACATAGTTACTTATACTATCCAGCTTTCTAACCATTTCTCCTATATCTTTATCACATAATACTCCAAAAACTAAATGTAGGGAGTTCCAGTCAAATCTTTCCTTTAATGTATCAATCAATACATCTATTGCAGGAGGATTATGTGCAGCATCCAATATAATAGTCGGATCTCTTTGAACAACCTCAAAACGACAAGGCCAATATGCTTTTTTCATTCCATTAACAAAAGAATTTCTAGATACATTATAATCTAAATCTTCCAAAACACCAGAAGCTACAGCAGCATTTCTGGCTTGATGTCTACCAAATAAAGGAATATTAAAGACAAAACTATCATCCCAATATCTACCACTTAATTCTATTCCCTGACCATAATCACTATATTGTTTAATTTCATATTCTACATCTCCTTTATTTCCTACGGTAATAAGATCAGAATTTCTTTCTTCAGATATCTTTTTTAAAACATCCAAACCTTCTGTAGCTCCTGTAACACAGACTCCATCTTCAGGTATTATTTCACCTATCTCCCCAGCTATGTCACTCGGTTTATTACCTAAAATATGTGTATGGTCACGACCTATACTAGTTATGGCCGATATAGAGGGGAAACATACACTAGTAGAATCAAGACGACCTCCTAGTCCCACTTCATAGATACCTATATCTACTTGTCTACGTGAAAACTCATCAAATGCCATAGCTGTAACAACTTCAAAGAAAGTTGGAGGATCACCTTCCTCGATCATATCTTCTATTAATGGACGAATTTTTTCAACAAAATCATCTATTCTTTTATACCTCATTTTTTCTCCATCTACTCTGACACGCTCACCTAGATCAACCATATGAGGAGAAATATAGAGACCAACACTGTATCCCTCCGATATCAAACATGACTCAACCATTCTAGCGACACTTCCCTTTCCGTTTGTACCACCTATTTGTACAGATTCAATATCTCTATGTGGATTACCTAAAAAGTCTAATAACCGATTAATTCTATCAAACCCGCTTTTTATTCCATATCTTTTTAACTCAAATATAAATTCAACACCATTCAATGTCTAAAACACCGTTTACCAGTAAATGCCATAGGGATTCCAAATTCATTACATGCATCTATGACTTCATCATCACGTATAGATCCACCGGGCTGTATAACAGCCCCAATACCTTCCTTAGCTGCTTTCTCTATATTATCTCTAAAAGGAAAAAAACCATCACTAACCAATACAGACTCAGCTATGTTTTTATCCGAATCTTCTTTTGCTTTCATTAAAGCCATTTTTACTGCGTCAACTCTAGAAAGTTGGCCCACACCAATACCTACAGTTTCTTTATTTTTAGCTAAAATAACAGAGTTAGAAATACTATACTCAGCTATCTTAAAACCAAAAACCATCGATCTAATTTGTTCTTCAGAAGGCTTTCTTTCAGTTACTATTTCTATATCATCTTTATTTATAGAAGCAGGGTTGCCATCATGTACTAAAAGCCCGCCTTCAATTTTTTTAATTTTAACACGATCTCTTTCACTATCTATCTCTCCTGTTTTAAGTATACGGAGATTTTCCTTTTTTTGCAACTCATTAAGAGCTTCATCATCAAATGAGGGAGCTATTACTACTTCCTTAAAAGAATTACATATAGCTTCTGCTGTATCAAAGTCACATTTATCATTTAGTGCAACTATACCTCCATAGGCACTTTTTTGGTCTGTTTTCTCAGCTTTAAGATATGCATCTAGACAGCTATCAGATACTGCAGCTCCACATGGACTTCCGTGTTTCACAACTACAGCACCAGAGCTTTGCAATTCTCTTACTAAGGAAAACGCAGAATCTGCATCATAATAATTGTTAAAAGACATTCTTTTACCTCCTAATTTTTCAGCTCCCTCAACAGAAATCCCACTAAATTCCTTATCTCTATATAGTTTTGCCTCCTGGTGAGGGTTTTCTCCATATCGTAACTCAACTTCGTCTAATCCATCAGTATCTCCAGGTATCTCCATATAGTTTCTATAGACGTTGTTAAACCATAGCTTTCGGAATCTTATCAACCAAATCACTAGCTAAAATAGAATATCCCATATCTTTTCTAGCTATATCACCAGCTCTTCCATTGATGAAAGCAGCTAAACAAGCTGAATCAAAACCCGACATACGAGAAAAAAGAGAAACACATATACCTGCTAATACATCACCTGTCCCCCCTACAGTCATCGATTCGTTTCCAGACCTAGAAATACGTGTTCTAGACCCATCCGATATTATATCACAGGGCCCCTTTAGTAGGGTTATTAAATTATTCTCCTTAGAAAAATCTTCTACAGCCTCTTTTCTTTTCGGAAAACTACTAGGTATATCGATAAAATATGAAAGCTCCCCCGAATGAGGAGTGATTATAATTTCTCTATCAGTTTCTATGTCGCTAAGTGCCTGAATAGCATCAGCATCAAATACTCCAGAATCAATATGTGGTATTATCTCATATATAGTTTCTATAGTTTCATCTTCATCTCCTAAACCAGGACCTATCAAAACCGAATCCGCCCAATCTATTAAAGTTAGTAGTTTGTCAATATTTTCTTTATTCAGTTTATCTCCCTCTAGCTCATCTATTATTAAATCCGGGAAGTTTTTAGCGGTCTGAGGAGATGGGGTTGCAACTCTTACAAGATCACATCCAGAACGTAGAGCAGCTAAAGATGAGAGAACAGGAGCTCCGGTATACGGACCCCCACCTATTATCAAGACTTTACCATTATCACCCTTATGCCCCGTAGGATCCCTAGATATGAGAGTTAAATCTCCTCTACATACAAACTCCTCTGCAGCACTAGGTATACCTATATCTACTATTTCTATTTTACTTTTAAGACTAGAATAAGCAGGTTTGTCATCATGCAATCCTACAACTATGTCAGCATCTACTTTTTTTCCTTCCTGGATACTATCTATATCTGGATCAACTCCAGTAGGTACATCAACTGAAACTACAGAAGAACTAGATTTATTTATTACATCTACAGCAGTAGATACAGGTTCTCTAAGATCCCCAGATACTCCTGTACCTAAAATACCATCTATAATAACATCAAACTCGTCAAAAGTATCAACCTGTGAAGAATCATCTATTTCAAATAGACTTAATTCACTTTTTTCTAATATCTTCCAATTTTCACGTGAGTCATCAGTTTTTATCTGGGAACCTCTACCTAAAAGAAATACATCAGCCTCTAGGAAACGGGCTGCGACTAAAGAATCACCGCCATTATTTCCAAGACCGGAAACTACACAAACGGAAGGATTCTTAAACTCACGGTCTACAATCCTGGCTACACTTGAGCCAGCATTTTCCATTAATTTGTCTGTTGAAACACCTAACTCTTCAGCATTAGCATCAACTGCAGCCATCCTATCAGAAGAGATCATTTAGTTTTGGAGGGGAACGCGAGAAATTTAAACACTACGCTCTAAAAAATAATTGTGGGACTTGAAAAACTAAAAACAATTGCTAACTATCAGTTTGGGAAAAACGCAGGTGGTGCATTATTTCCAGAAAACATAGAATTTAAAAAATCAAAGACAGGGAGAATTAGACAGATATTTTATAAAGAAAATAGAATTGCCTCATTACGCCAAGATGGCAGACTAGCCCTAGGAAAAAAAGGAGGTTATAGACTTCATTCTTTTTTTAACCCTCCAAAATTACGTATCCAGTTTGGAGAAGAAAGTGTTCCATATATACGAGAAGGGAAAAGCGGCTTTGCTAAATTTGTTCAAAAAGTAGACCCAGAAATAAAAGCTAAAGATGAAACATTAGTTGTAGACCAAAACGATCGATTAATAGGTATAGGAAAAGCAAGATTATGCTCTACAGAAATGAAAGAATTCAACAAAGGAGTGGCTGTAAAAATAAAAGAACCAATAAAAAATAAACAAAAATAAACATAATACCTGAAATTTTATAAAAAATTAAAGATATAGAAAAAATTAAATACAAAAAATTATAAATAAGTGAAGATTGGGGAAATTATCTATATTTATATTAATTACTTGAATTCCTCTGTTAGAGCTGGAATTACGTTGAACAAATCAGCTACAACCCCATAGTCAGCTATATCAAATATAGGGGCACTAGGATCGTTATTTATGACTATAACTGTTTCACTATCTTTCATCCCTGTCACATGTTGTACTGCTCCACTTATACCTACTGCAATATATATATCAGGTTTTACAGTTTTTCCTGATTGACCTACTTGTCTTTCATTTGGAAGCCATCCCTTATCTACTAGAGGTCTTGAAGAGCCTAACGCTGCTCCTGTAGCTTCACATACCTCTTCCATTATGTCTAAATTTTCTTCTTCATCTATTCCACGACCTATACTTATAATGAAATCAGCCTCAGAAAGATCTACTTCACCAGTTGCAGCTTCTTCATAGCCTTTAACTTCGGAGCCTATTTTAGAGTCGTCTATATCAGGATTAAATTTTTCTATCAGTACATCAGCATCTTGCTCTGTAGGCTCCCATTCTGTTGGTCTAACAGTTAATGCATAGCTATCTTCATTTATTTTAACTTTAGATTCTACCTTGGATCCATACAGCTCTTTTACTACATGATTTTCTCCAAATTTTGTAACATCTGTAACTAAAGGAATGCCTATACTTTCAGCTACAGCTGGAGCATAATCAAGGCCTACTGTAGAATTAGACATCAAAAGTATGTCTGGGTCAATTTGTTCATAGAGTTGTTCTATAGCTTGTACATAAAAATCATGGTTGAATTCGTCTTCACTTTCTATTTCGTATATTTTATCTATGCCTTCCTTTGAAACTTCTCCCCCTCCACCACCAACTATAGCTAGTTCTAGTTCCGTTTCAGATCCAGCTATATCTTTCCCAGCAGTAATTAAGTTATATGTTGTATCCACTAATTCACCTCCACGTCTTTCACCTATAGCTAATACTTTCATGCTATTACCCCTTCATCTTCAAATATATTAGCAAGCTCTGTAACTATTTCATCAGTAGACCCTTCAACATATTCAGTTTCAGTTTCCTCTTCAGGCTCATATAGATCACCTAACTCTATTGGACTCTGAATATCTTCAGCACTTAATCCAAGATTATCTAGTGTTTTTATATCTATTTCTTTACTTTGTGCCTTCCTAATACCTCTTAGACTAGCATATCTAGGCTCATTTAACCCAGTCTGAACAGTAAATACAGCAGGGAAATCTATCTCAACAACTTCTTCCGCACCTCCTTCTAACTCCCTATGTACTTTTGCCGTCTCATTACCAACATCATAATCAATATCAATAGCGACCGAGGCCCATTCATATCCTATCTTTTGTGCTAGAGAAACCCCAGTAGCCATCATAAGATCATCTCCCGCTTGAACACCTGAAAATACTAAATCAGGTTCCTCACTTTCCACTACTTTAGCTAGAACCTCAGCTTTTTGGTTCGGATCAAGAAATAATCCTTCGTCTAGGTCATCATCCCATATACGAATAGCCCGATCAACTCCTTTAGCAAGTGCCTTCCTAATAGTTTCTTCAACTCTATCAGATCCCACAGTCACAGAAACAACTTCATCCACAACTCCATCTTCCTTAAGCTGTACAACCTCTTCTATCCCATAATCATCCCATTCATTTAGATCATATCCCAGAAATTCTTCAGATATTCTCCCATCCTCAATTTCAAAGTCATCATCCGGTATAGCTACTTCTTTTACAGCTACTAATGCCTTCATGCAAATAGTAGATCCCCTAAGAGTAAAAGTTTCTAAAATCTATTGAACCACTCATTACTAATCCGTTAAATCATCATCTTTTTAACTCAATACCCCAATTAGTGAGTGCAACTCTATAAACTAAATTAAAACATATATAATATCCTATTGTTTAATAATCTATTATAATTGATTATTTACCTCTAGTTATATTTTATTCCATACCCTGTTTTTCATCTATTAAAAACAGATCATAATCAACTTCAAGGAGATAGTTTCAGCCAGTATATAGATAACACATAAAAAGTTCCGAAAAAGTTTCAAGTTTCTGAGTATGATTCGTACCATGGCCACAGAAGTTATACAAGAAACAAGCAGGCCAGTATTTTGGCAGATAGGAAATACAGGAAAGATAATCTTCTATATACTCTCAATAATAACAGTACTTATATTTTTGTACGGAATAACGAAAAAATTTCTAGCCTATACAAAAGCTGAAGAAGATAAAATAGAAAGACTGAACAATCTACCTAAGAGAATATGGGAAGGGACAAAGATTGCAGGGTCCAATTCAAAACAGTTTTATCAAGATACTGAATCAGGAGTATCACACTCTTTCATAATGTGGGGTTTTCTAGCGTTATTAGTAGCTACAGCTATTCTTTTTATAGATATAGATATAGCGAGAGTTATAGCTAGTTCTTTCTTTGTAGGAGAGTTCTATCTATCATATTCGTTGATAGTTGATTTCATGGGTTTACTATTTGTTATTGGAGTAACAATAGCTCTCTATAAACGTTATGCAAAGCAAGATTCACGTCTACATCATCCACATACAAGCCTAGAAGATGATCTATTTATATGGAGTTTATTCATATTAGGGATAACAGGATACATAAATGAAGGAGTAAGAATACTTGGAACAGGATTCCCAGACTTTGAAACAGTAAGTTTTGTAGGTCTTGGAGTAGCCCATCTTTTCCAAGGATTAGGGATGAATCAATCTATCGGACAAACAATATATCCAGGTCTTTGGTGGTTTCACTCCATAATAGCTCTATCATTTATTGCTCTATTACCATACGCAAAACCTCTACATATGCTGACAAGTTTCGCAAATATAGTAACTAATGATAAAAAATCGAAAAGTAGACTTCCTGGAGTACCTGAAGATGCTGGACCTGAAGAGATAGGATATGAAAGCATAGAAGATTTCAGCTGGAAACATCTTCTGGACCATGATGCGTGTACAAAATGTGGTCGATGTACGTCAGTATGTCCAGCAAATGCATCTAACAGACCATTAAGTCCTAGGGATGTGATTTTAGACCTTAAAAAGTACCGCGAGAATAGAGATGAAAATGGAGAAGAAATATCAATTATTGCAGCTGACAGTGAAAGTGTGATAGACAGGGAAACAATGGATGCATGTATGGCATGTGGAGCATGTATGGATGCCTGTCCAGTAGAAATAGAACATATACCACAGTTTGTGGAGATGAACAGAAGAATAGTTGAAAGCGGCCAGATGGGGGAAAATCTCCAAGAAACTATGATGAATATCTTTCAAAATGGAAATCCAATGGGAGAACCTGAAAGAAAAAGACCAGACTGGACAGATGAACTTGATTTTGAAATTAAAGACGCAAGAGAAGAAGATGTAGAATGGCTCTGGTATGTAGGGGATTATCCAAGCTTTGATGACAGAAATCAAAGAATAGCTAAGTCAATAGCAAATATATTAAAACACTCAGATGTCAGCTACGGCATACTATATGAAGATGAACAAAATGACGGCAACGACGTACGTAGAGTAGGTGAAGAAGGACTTTTTGAGATGCTTGCAGAGGAAAATATAGAAACATTTGAGTCCGTTAACTTTGAAAAAGTAGTCTGTACAGATCCTCATAGCTATAATACATTCAAAAATGAATATAGTGATTTCGGATGGGAGGAAGATGTCTATCACTATACCCAGCTTTTAGAAAAACTAATAGAAAATGGAAACCTGGAAATGGAAAGTCTTGAATATAATGTCACCTATCACGATCCATGTCATCTAGGAAGAATAAACGAGGAATATGAAGCCCCCCGAGAAGTTGTAGAAGCAACCGGCTGTACATTATATGAAATGCCGAGAAACCGTTCAAATAGCTTCTGTTGTGGTGGCGGAGGAGGTGGAGTATGGACTGAATTCGATGAAGACCCAAAACCTAGTGAAGAAAGAATCAGAGAAGCTCTAGAAGACACTAAAGCAAAAGACAGTATAGAGAAATTCATTGTTGCATGCCCCCAATGTACTACTATGTATGAAGATGGAAGAATAACTGGTGGATATGAAGAAAATATAGAAATAGTCGATGTATCAGAACTAGTTGCGGAAGCAGTACAAGAACACAAAAAAGTCAAGTCTTAACTAGGATATATTCCACCTTTTTTGTATAATTTACCAAATAAATAAAACAAAAATATAGACTAGAAACTTTAATTTTTTATAGTATCTTGATACAATTCAAGTATGCAGGAGCTA
This sequence comes from Halobacteriales archaeon, assembly GCA_018609935.1. The sequence continues at coordinate 16,830 of JAHENH010000025.1, forward strand.
CTTATAGATCCATGGACAGCTAAAATAGTTGTCTTTATACTTGTTCTATTATCAGTTTTGACGGGGAATGTAGCATATTTTAGACTAAAAAAATACAACAATAAAAGTGGAAAAGTCAAACGACAATACTACCACATAATAATAAATATATTGACACTTTTAAGTGCTATATATCTTGTTGTTGTGGCCCAAGATACTGGATGGATAGTATTAATGTTAGTTTTAACATCATCTATAACAGGTATTTTTACATATAGAAATATGAAGATACAAACCAAGCAAGATAAAGAAATAGAAAAACCAAGAGTGCATGCTATAGCTGGACTAATACTAGTGTTCTATACAGGATATATGTGGATATGGGAAGCAATAGGTATAGGTGGACTTTTCTTTGCCTAAAACGGAAAAAACAGACTAACAATACATTATATACTAAATTATATAGATGAAAATAATTCCTGCTGTAGATATAAAAGACGGAGAATGTGTACAGTTAGTTCAAGGAAAAATAGGAACTGAAACAAGCTATGGAGATCCTATAGAAGCCGCAAAGATTTGGGAAAAAAAAGGTGCAAATCTCCTACATATAGTAGACCTAAATGGCGCTATAGAGGGGAAAAGAAAAAACGAACAAGAAATAAAAGAAATACTAGAAGAAGTCAACATAGAAACACAAGTAGGTGGAGGTATAAGATCGATTGAAGAAGCTAAACATTTTTTTGACCTTGGAGTGAACAGAGTAATCATAGGTACTTCTGCGGTTCAAAGCCCTTCAATAGTGAAAAAAGCAAGTAAATACGGTAAAATAATGGTCTCTTTAGATTCTTCAAAAGGAAAAGTAGTCATCAAAGGATGGAGTCAAGAAAGTAATAAAAAACCTGAAAACCTGGCTAAAATATTAGAAAAAAAAGGTGCGGATTCCTTCTTATATACAGATGTAGATAGAGAGGGTCTAATGGAAGGCGTTGAAACAGAAAAAGTAAGGGAATTAACTTCTTCTACAAAATTACCGGTTCTAGCTAGTGGAGGGATATCAACTATAGAAGACATCTTATCCTTAAAAAAATCAGGCGTCAAAGGAGTGGTCATAGGCAGTGCACTATATAAAGGAAAAATATCCCTTGAAAAAGCAAAAAGAGCAGTAGAATAATAAACTTCTTTTTAATCGTCTCCCTCTCCTTGAAAGAATGGATGTTTTTATTTAAACCTAAAAAACATTTATGTCTACTTCTTACTTTTCTATATATCTATGGAAGATAGAAAATCCAAAATAACAAGGAAAACGAAGGAAACAGAGATAGAAATAAAATTAAATATAGATGGATCCGGGAACTCTAATATAGATACACAGATAGGATTTCTTGATCATCTTTTAGAAAGCTTCTCAAAACACGGTTTTTTTGATTTAGATATTAATGCAAAAGGAGACCTAGAAACTGGTGTCCACCACACTATAGAAGATACAGGTATAGTACTAGGTAAAACATTTAATAAAGCTTTAGCAGATAAAAAAGGTATAAGACGATTCAGTGATTGTAAAGTTCCAATGGATGAAGCTCTAGCTAGTATAGCTTTAGATATAAGTGGAAGACCCTATACTATATTAGATTTTGAGTTTACAACAGAAAAAATAGGAAGTCTTAAAACAGAAATGATACCGCATTTTCTGCATTCTCTAGCTACTAATGCAGGCATAACACTACATGCAAGTGCATATGGCGAAAATAACCACCATATTGCGGAAGCTCTATTTAAATCTCTTGGAATAACATTTGATAAAGCAACTAGTATAGATAAAAGACGAAAGGAAATACCAAGTACAAAAGGTGAGATTTAATCTCTTTCAGAGTTTTTGTCTCTTAATCTCTTTGACCCGCATTTTCTACATCTATCTGCCTGCTTTGAATTTCTCGCATTACAGTTCATACATACTTTTTTTTCAAGTAATCTCTTTTCAGCTTCAGGAAATCTAGCCATATATAATATTTATTAGGGTTGTCTATAAATATGTATATATTCTATAGATAATTTTCTTGTATATCTACTATTTCACTACTATCACTACACTTTGAGTAGTTTTCCAGTCTACTATAGTTAAGTTTGAAAAACTCCTCACCGTAGTCAAACTTTGAAGCTATTTCTAAAGACTTCTTCTTATATCCTAATATATAAAGAGAACCTAGTATAGCTTCTGCAGTATTTAATCTAAAAGGTTTTCCATAACTAACTGGATTTGAAGAAACTAAAAAAGGAAGTGCTCGATGTTCTCCATCTATTTTTTCGAATTCTTTTTTTGAAGATTTCCAAGACAAATCAATAGGTATTAAAGGTAAAGAGTCCTGAGGAGATATGGCTTTCTCGGAATAAGGATCTAAAACAGTACCATAAAGTAAAGAAATAGGAGTGGAATGTATTTTTGCTAGTCCTTCTTTTTCAAGTTTTAATGCAGTACATTTCTGAGGATCATCATCCCCTTTCCTGTATATGTGTATATCTACCATCTCTATAAGTTATAAGTGTTATTTTAGGAATAATTTAATCTTCCAACTAGAAATTCTGTATCATTAAATGAGGCTAAAACTTTTTTATCTCTAACATCTATGGATACTCCACTAAATACTATTTTCTGTTTTTTTAGAGGAAAATTTTAGTATTATTTTTTTTGGCTAATATTATATAAATATCCCCATCAATAGGTTTAAAATTTATACTCCATCCTTTTACTGTAGTATCAGTTCCTAAAAGAGAAGAATCAAATATGGGTTCCCCATTAACTAAAATTGAATATACCGAGCCTTCTCCTGAAACTGTTAAATATTTTCTCTCTACAATTACTTTTTCTTCCCATGTAATACCACCTACATAAAATTCTAGTTCATTTTCACGTGTTAGTTGTTCTGGTGGTATTTTTTCTACCATATCTGTCTTTCAGTATTTCCGACAATTATACCTTTTCCAGTTAAGTTAGTTTTAGTATCTATAAAAGGTATATCCAACATCCCATTTTGCTGTTTTTCAGTATACCATATATCATAATCTCGTATATTTTTTCTTTCACCTATTTCTTCCTCAGTTACATAACCTAGATTTAGAGCACCCTCTACAAAACATATAAAGAAAGGCAATAAAAAAATAGCTAGACTAAAACCAGTTTTGATATCAAATCCTTCTTGTGAAAATTCCCTTATAAAAAACCATACTAAAATACCTCCAAAAATAACCAAACTTAGACCTAATGCCCCATATAACACATAATATTCTTCTAAGTTCCAGACAGCATATAATCCATAAAATATACCTAAAAGTATTACTGCAACACCTATTTTAACAGAGTTAATGCTTTTTTCCTTTTTTTGCTATATATACACCAAAAAATATCCCTATAAAAAATCCGATAGCGTGAGCCTGAACTGCTATACCCGCCCACCACGGATGTATTGAAGGAATGAATCCCTTGACTATTGGAAAATAAATACCTAAAATAATTATCTCAAATACCTCAATAAATACACTTAAAAGAATTGATTTTATAGGATAAAAAACCACTACAAAACCAAGTAAACCAAATACAATACCTGAAGATCCAATAGTTGGAACCCAAGCAGAAATAAAAAAACCTACTATATACCAAATAAATATAAACGAAGTTATAGCTATAATAGAATCCCTATCTTTAGAGTTTAATATATATTCTGTAACCGGAGCTAATATAGTTAAAGCTGTAATATTACTAATCAAATGTCCTATATCAAAATGTGCTATAGGACTAAAAAATATACCTTCAGGATAAAAATAAGACCAAGAAAAGAAAGGAATAGTTAGAGGATTATTGGGCCTCTGAAGACCGCTCTGTATAAATAGATAGGAAAATAAAATTAAACAGATTAAAAATATAGACCCTATAGTAATGACTAAAAACCATCTTTCATCTGTTTCTCTTTTTATTTGTCTAAAAAAACTGGGAAAAGCTTTATAAAAAATTAACAAAGAAACAATTAATGATATACCAAATAATATAAGTCCAACAGACACGAAATCTCTTTAGTGCTGATAAGATAAAAAAAATACATGAATGTTACAATTATATCTAAAGATGAAAAAAGTGCTGAAATAGAAGTTGAAGGAGAAGGACATACTCTATTGAACCTAGTTAAACAGGCACTATTAGATCTTAACGAAGTAGAAAGGGCGACATATAAGGTAAATCCTAAACATAGTGGAAGAAATACTGAACCTATATTATATGTTGAAGTTTCGAATGGAGATCCTCTAGAGGCTATATCTAAAGCAACTGATTCAATAGAAGAAGAAGCAGAAGAATTCAGTGAAAAATTTATTGATATTGTAGCCTAAGAACCACTAATCTTTCAAAAAATAACTTTTTCTCAGAAACTGTATCAACAAAAAAACCTTTTTTGTCTCCAAAATCCTTTATAGAAGATATATCTGAACGATCACTAGCAACCACTAGAACTCTTCCAGTATCTTCAAGTATTCTATCTACTTTATTTAAAAATTCCTTAGTTACCTCTGTACCTGTCTTACCACCATCTAAAGCTTTTTCTAATGGTGTATTTTTTTTGATAGAAGGAAGGTAAGGAGGATTAAAGACAATCAAATCAAAACTAGTATCTATACAATCAAATAGATTCGTTCTTACTGAATTTATACCTTTAGATAAAGCTTTTTTTACTGATTTATAATTTATATCTGTAGCAACCACTCTATAAGATCTTTTTTTCAATTCTTCAGCAATAATACCTGTTCCAGTACCAACATCTAAAACAAAATCATTTTTATTTATCTCATCTAGAGTAGCATCTAAAAGTAAAAAAGAATCATTAGACGGAGTGTAAACATCCATTTTTAGTTTTATTTAACAAGCTCTGCAGCTTTAGCTAAATCCTTTGGTGATAACTCATCAGGCCTCTTTTCATATATATTTTCAGGTATATCCTGATAGTTTTCAACTCCAGTTATATGAGAAGAGTTTTCTATGGCATTCTTTAATTTTTTTCTTCTTTGAGTAAAAATTCCCTTAATGAATGTTAAAAAGAATCCCTCATCATCTACAGTATACTCAGGTTCCCTAGGTGAAAAGCGGACTACACAGCTTTCTATATCTGGAGAAGGTGTAAAAACAGAAGGAGGTAAATCTTCTAAAATCTCTATATCAGCATAATGCTGTGCAGAAACAGACAACCTACCATAATCTTTACTTTTAGGTGAAGCAACTATTCTTTCTGCTACTTCCTTTTGTAGAGTTAAAATAGTCTCTTTTTTATATGGAATTATCTGAAAAAGCAATTGGGTAGAGATAGAATAAGGAGGATTTGACACACATACGTCAAAATCAGGGAAATCAACCTCTAAAGCATTACCTACTATGATTTTTGCTTCAGGAAATTCAGATATCAAAAAATTTGCTAATTCTTCATCTTTCTCTACGACAAATACTTCATCATATTTACCTAAAAGACGTGAAGTAAGATTTCCAACACCTCCACCAACCTCTAATACTTTCTTGGAAGAAGGAGCATAATCAGCTACTATTCTGTCTAAAATATAATCATCTACCAAAAAATATTGATCCTTATTATTATCCGGAATTACCCCAGACCTCTTAATAAGTTCCTTTGCAGTTAACAAATCATTTCTTTTAGTATCCACAGCTATATTAAAATAAACAATATAAAATAATCAAAATATCGGTTTAACCCAAAAATATTAACTATGAGCTATCAGATTCTCCGTTTTCTATTTCATTTCTAGTCTCCAATATCTTAGAATGTATTCTCCGCTGTGCCAAGGATAATTCCTTTTTTACTTCCCGTAGAAATTCCAGTTTTTCTTCTTGTCTATCAGGTTCCTCAACATCCATATCTATATAATTATAGTCAACGTCTTTTGATCTTGCAGGTCTAGGATAAGCTCCTTTCACTCTAAAATAATAAGGAGAAAGAGCTACCTCTAAACGAAAATTTCCTACTATATAAAAATATCTCCTCCTGTCATTTTCCTGGCTATCAACTATACCAAGTTCTTCAAGTACATTAAGATGATCTATTACAGCTTTAGGAGATAGATCAAGTTCATCCCCAATTTCTGTTAAATAACATGGTTTTTGTGATAGAAGATCAAGTATCTTCCGTCTATTTTCATTACCTAAAGCATTAAGAAAATCAGAGGAATTCATTATAATTAGTTAATCTCCCTCAACTTGATTTTTCATAGATTTTTTTCTATCTTCTGCAGTTCTACCAGTAACATCTTCTAAAAACTCGTTTTTAGTTTCTATAGCTTCCAATGCCCCATCCTGAGATACCTCAGTAGGTGGTTTTTCCTCAAAATGAACAGCTAGTCTGTCTTTTCTATTATTTCTTTTTTCTTTTCCAATTAACACCCTATTAAATGCAGCAAAATCTTCTACTACCCACATATCCATTCCTTCTTTTTCCTCTTTTCCATTCACATATCCAAAATATTCCTCTATTTTCTCTTCCATATCAGGGACCCTATTATCCAGTTTTTCCCCTCTCTTAAGTTTATAATAACGCATTACTCTTATTAATATAATAATATATTATTATTCAAATCTGTTTGGTTATGAAAATCCCTAAAACTTCCTAAATAATATTTATTTTTCTTGTTCTTTATGTTTTTATATCATTCTTTTTATCTAATAAATTTAATATTTTATCTATATCTATATTTCTTGTCTAAATCTTTATATATACCCAATATATAGCTATACTAGGAAATCTTCATATATACAAAGATAATATATTCAGTATTAAAAATAATTTAATATATATATATATATCATCTTAAACACATAGTTAGTTTAAAATCTAAACTAATATAGTATTAATTTATTAATTTTTAATATAATATCAATATTATCTATAAGAGTTAAGTAGCTAGTATAGATAATATAGACTATGAAAGCCTTTGTTATGGAATCAATAGGTGAAGTAAAATTCACAGAAAAGGAAAAACCAACCCCGGGCCCATACGATACAATACTAAAAACAACTAAGGGTCTTGTTTGTACATCAGATATACATACAGTACATGGATCTATTGGAGAAAGAAAAAATCTTACACTAGGCCATGAAGTAGTAGGACATGTAGACGAAATAGGAAAAAAAGTAGAAGATTTTAAACCAGGGGATCGCGTCGTAGTAGGGGCTATAACTCCAGATTGGGGATCTAAAGCAGCACAAGACGGGTATCCATCACAATCTAACCAAGAGCTAGGAGGATGGAAATTTGCAAATACAAAAGATGGTACATTTGCAGAATATGTGCATGTAAGCAATGCAGACGCTAACCTAGCTAAAATACCTGATTCAATACAAGACGAAGAAGCAGTATATACCACTGATATGATTAGTACCGGATTTAAAGGAGCGGAAAAAGCGAACATTCCTATAGGAGGGACAGTAGTAATATTTGCCCAAGGACCTGTAGGACTTATGGCTACTAAAGGAGCGGAACTTCAAGGAGCAGGTAAAATATTTACAGTAGAAACAATACCCAACAGGAAAGAACTCTCAAAAAAATACGGTGCAGATGAAGTGGTTGATTTCGAAGAAACAGATCCAGTGGAATATATATTAGAAGAAACAAATAGAGAAGGTGTAGATTCAGCTATTGAAGCTTTAGGTAATAATCAAACATTCCAAGACTGTATTAAAACCACAAAGCCCGGAGGTACTATATCAAATATCGGATACCACGGCAAAGGAGAATATGTAAATATACCAAGAAAAGAGTGGGGAGTAGGTATGGCAGAAAAAACAATAAACACATCATTATGTCCAGGAGGAAGAGTTAGATTAAATAGGCTTCTACGACTTATTGATAATGGAAAAATTGACCCAAGAATGATGACAACACATGAATTTAAGTTCAGTGAAATAGATAAAGCATTTGAACTAATGGAATCAAAAGACGACCAAATAATAAAACCTCTAATAGAATTTGAGTAAACTACTCCGACACATAGGACAGAGATCCAATAGTCTAAAATCTAACGTATAGATAAAAAGTATCCAAGGATGTCTTATTTAGCTGTCTTATAAATCCGCCAACAATCAAATTATATATAATAGAAATTAAAAAATAATTTAATTTAGATAGTAGATAAGGTTTTATAGAGTCCCGAGGAAAACTTTCCATAGAAATTACTCATGTTATAGAAAGAAAAATCACTCTTTCTCTAAGTTCTTTTAAATACGTGATTTCTATACATCGATAAGAGGTTACAAAAAATTGAAGGTAAATAAAAGATGAGACTGCTGCTTTTGCATACAGATTATATAGAATATAAAGCCGAAGAGAAAGTTGGTGATATCGCAGAAGAAAACGTTGACTTGGAGGGAAGAATTGAGAATGGCTTAGCTGTATTTATTGCTGTCGAATCAGAAGACGAAAAAGAAATAAAAGAGATAGTAGAAGAAGCAAAAGGTGAAATAGAAGATGTAGCTAGTCAGTTAAAGACTGATAAGATAATGCTTTACCCGTATGCTCATCTATCGGATGATCTGGCTAGTCCTAAAGGTGCAGTAGAAATTCTTAAAAATCTAGAAAAATCTTTAAAGAGTGATTTTAAGACTAAAAGAGCTCCTTTTGGCTGGTATAAATCATTTGAAGTTTCTTGTAAAGGACATCCATTAGCAGAGCTTTCTAGACAAATAGATATTGAAGATTTAGAGCCAAAGAAGGAAGAAAGTAGTCAAGAAAAAGAAAGTGAATTTATTGTTCTAACACCAGAAGGTGACGAAATAGATCCATTAAGTTTTGATGGAAGTAAAGAATTTACTAGTTTAATAAGAGATGAATTAGGCTTGGAGACAGAATACCAAGGAGAACCAAGCCACATATCGCTAATGCAAGATAAAGAACTAGTAGGTTATGACTCTTTAACAGATCCAGGTAATTTCCGTTTCTATCCTAAAGGAAAACTTATACGTGATCTTCTTTCAGAATATGTTGACTCTCTAATTCTTAATTATGGTGGTATGCCAGTAGAGACACCACTGATGTATGATTTAAATTCTAAACCTATCCGTGAACATTCGGAGAAATTTGGTGAAAGACAGTATAGATTCCCAAGTGGAGATAAAGACATGATGTTACGTTTTGCAGCTTGTTTTGGTCAATTTTCTGCTCTTAGAGACCTATACATTACATCTAATGATCTCCCAGTTAGGATATATGAAAGAGCTTTTTCGTTCAGACGGGAACAAAGAGGGGAGCTTTCCGGACTAAAAAGGCTTAGAGGGTTTACCATGCCGGATATGCATACAGCATGTAAAAATATGGAACAGGCAAAAAATGAATTTAAAAGACAGTTAGAGCTTGCGTATTCTACTAGTGACGATCTAGGGTTCAAGTATGTAGTTGTTTTTAGGGCTACTGAAGACTTCTATAATAGTGAACGTGGATGGATCCAAGATATTGTTGATAGTATAAATGATCCTATATTGGTAGAAATTCTTCCCGAACGTAAACATTATTGGACATGTAAGATAGATTTTGCAGTAATAGATTCTACAGGTGAACCAATAGAGAACCCTACAGTACAGATAGATGTAGAAAGTGCAGAACGTTTTGATATAAAATATCACGACCAAGACAAAGAAGAATATCCAATACTTCTCCATTACAGTCCTACTGGTAGTATAGAGAGAAGTTTTGCAGCACTTTTAGAAGTAGCTTCAAAGCAAGATAGCCCAATGTTTCCATTCTGGCTTTCCCCTTCCCAGGTGAGATTAATACCTGTAGGTGAAGAACATATAGAGTTTTGCCAAAATTTATGTAGTTTAATTGAAAATAGAAGATTTAGATCAGATATTGATGATAGCGACGAGACTGTAGGTAGAAGAATACGAAGGGCGGAAGAAGAATGGATTCCATATATTCTTGTAGTTGGTGATGATGAAATAGGAGATTCTAAAGATGAAAAAGATGTTGAATTAAATGTTAGAGTTAGAGGTAAAGGAGAGGAAAAAATGGAATTCAATGAATTACTAGATGAATTAGAAAGTAAAGCCGATAATATGCCTAAGAAGCCAAGATATGAACCAAGATTCTTATCCGATAGAATAAGCTTTGAATAAATATATTATCTGCATTAAACTGATTATTTATCAAATCGAACCTATCTAGAATAAATATAGAAAATGAAGATTTTCTAATTGATATAGTAGAAAATTATTATTGCGATAATAGCTCCTGAACTGCATGCAATAAAATTTACTGTATTGTTTCCTATTTTTTTTCCTTCTATAGTTGCTCCTAAAAAAGAATCTATATGTGTCCCAAAAAATCCTGATAGTATAATTGTCAATATATGAAAGGAAGGGAAAACATCTAGTATAAATCCTGTTATCGCTATAAATAAACATCCTATTATTGCGGCTATCTCCCCTTCTAAAGAAACTCCACCTTCCGTGCCTCTAGGTACTTTTTCTAGTGTGGTTAACAGTCGTGGTTCTCCGTATATAGATCCAATTTCACTTGAGAGTGTATCTGCAGTAGCTGATGCTAAACTACCTGCAAAAGCGATAGCTAAAATATCTAAAGAGATGAAATTGTATATCAGGGCACTTATAAATGGAACTCCACCATTAGCTAGCACGTTTCCAATGCTTCTTTTACCATGAGTTATTCCTGATTCCAGCTTTTCTTTGTAGTTGTGATATGTTGATATGTTACCCAGAACCACAAAAAGCGCTAAAAGAAGAAACCATCTATATCCACCAGCTATAAAGACTATTGATCCTATTATACATCCAGCTATTGTGCCTGAAATATCAAGTGAGCCAGATATATATAATATCAATCCTAGAAATACGACAACCAATATAGCCAAGCCAAGATATATGATAAGTAACATACTTTTTTAAAGTTGCTTGTTTTACTGCTTCCGTGTTTCGGATTTATGATTTCATCATAGGAAAGAGGGTTAAACAAAATGATACTCCTAGGCATATAGTTTTAGTCCTAGATAAAGGGGAGTTTAAAGAATCTAAACTAGATATTTTTCTTAAATGGTGCTCTGAGTTCAACATAGATAAAGTAAATATATATATCTCTATTAAAAAAAGAAATGGAAAATCTAAAGGCAAAGAAATTAAAAAAAGAAGCAAAACTAAAAACGGAGTTAGATATGATATTTCAGTTGGTTTTGGTGGAAGAAGAGAGTTTATACATATCCTTCGCAAACTTGGTGAAAAAGTAAAAAAAGGTAAAATAGACCCTAAAGATGTGGATAGAAAAAATATAGAAAAAAATCTAGTTTTCAATGGAGAACCGGATCTTTTAATAAAAACAGGGAATGAACATCTCTCAGACTTTATGTTATGGCAGTCTGTATATTCTGAGATATATTTTGCAGATTTTAATTGGAAAAATCTACGTAAAAGAGATTTCCTTAGAGCTTTAAGAGAATTTCAAAATAGGGAAAGAAGATATGGAAAGTAGGTTTAAACGGGCCGGGCGGGATTTGAACCCGCGGTACACGGGTTAAAAGCCCGTCGCTTTGGGCCTCTAAGCTACCGGCCCTATACATATGTTTTTTTCCGAAGCATTATCTCTTTTTCCTTTTTATCCAAGAATATGTTTGGAACTAGTGGTGTTAGAGGAGTAATAGGAGATAAAATAACTACAGATTTAGCTCTAAAAATAGGTGAGGCAGTAGGAAAAAAATCTGATGTATTAACCATAGGTAGAGATACAAGAACTACTGGTAGATCCTTAGAGAATGCTGTTGTATCTGGAGCTCTAGCTGCTGGAGCTAATGTAGAACGTATTGGAATAGCTCCAACACCTACTATTGTTCGCTATGCAGAAGATAAATCTCTAGTAATTACAGCAAGCCATAATCCCTCCCAATATAATGGATTTAAGCCGTTTAATAGCGATGGTACTGCATTTGATGAAGATCAAAGAAAAGATGTTGAAAAAATAGTAAAAAATGGTGGGATAAACTATTCTGATAAGTTTGGAGACGATATAAAAGTAGAAGATGGTTTAAGTGTTCATAAAGAGAAAATTTTAGAGTCAGTTAATAAAGTCTCGGATATAAAAGTTGTAGTTGATGGAGGATGTGGAGCTGCCTCAGATCTTACTCCAAGAGTTCTTCTAGAGATGGGGTGTGATGTTGTAACTCTAAATTGTCAACAAGATGGAAGATTCCCTGGTCGTCTTCCAGAACCAACAGAAGAAAATCTACAAGACCTAAGTAAGGTTGTTAGAGAATTAGATGCAGATGTTGGTATAGGCCATGATGGTGACGGAGACAGAATGGCCGCAATAGATGAAAATGGAGAATATATAAAACCGGATAGACTTTTATCTCTCTTTGCTCAACATGAACAAGCTAGGGAAGTTGTAGTTCCAGTAAATACAAGTGCTGTTGTTGAAGATGTAGCTAACGTAAGAAGAACTCCAGTGGGAGATGTAGAGGTAGCTGAAGAACTAAAAAAGAGAGGAGGTAGTTTTGGAGGTGAACCTAGTAATACCTGGATATTTCCGAAGGACAGTTATTGTCCTGACGGAGTTCTAGCTGCAGCGAAACTATGTGAAATAGTTGATGAAAAGAAAATCAGTGAAGCTGTTTCTGATCTTCCTTCATATTTTATTCAACGAAAAAATTTCAAATGTGAAGATAGAAGAAAACAAAAAGTAATGGAAGAATTCGAAAGAAAAGTTAGAGATATGGGGGAAATAATTAGTCTAGATGGAGTAAGAGTAAATACTGATGATGGATGGTTTTTGGTTAGGCCTAGTGGTACTGAACCATATATAAGAGCAACAACTGAAGCCACAAACGTTGAAAGAGCAGAAGAACTTTTAAAAGAAGTTGAAAATATATTATCTAAAATTCTATGAAACACTGGTTCGAAAATGGAGAAGATAAAGAAAGAAAAGAAAAAAAGGAAAATGTTGAAGCTATCAATCTTTCAAGTATAGCTATAAAAGAAAAATTTGTAGAATCAGAAAAAGAATATTATAATAAGCTTCATAGTTATACAGTAGAGCTAGCTGAAGAAAGAATAGAAGAAGAGAAAGACCCAACAAATAGCTTGATAAATTCTATAAGATCACTTGAAACAATAGAAGAGACAGAAAATGAAATTAATGAAAGGATAAAAAACTGGGAGGGAGGTTTATCTAGTGATTCAAAACCTAAAGTTTTAGAAGAGTTAAAAGATATTCGAAAAGATCTGAATAAGGAGAAAAATAAATTAAAGGATTTTGCTAAACAGGAGGCTTTAGAAAAGGCGCCTAATATGTCAAATCTTTCCCCTCCTTTACTTTCTGCTAGACTTATAGAAAAAGCAGGAGGTCTAAAAGAATTAGCTAGAAAGCCTAGTTCGACTGTACAGGTTTTAGGAGCTGAAAATGCTTTATTCCACCATCTAAAAACTGGATCACCTCCTCCTAAACACGGATTACTGTATTTACACCCAGAAGTCAACAATAGACCTAAAAATAAAAGAGGTAAAGCAGCTAGAATACTAGCAGGTAAGCTTTCAATAGCATCACGTATAGATTATTATTCTGGAGAACTTAACGAAGATCTTAGAAGAGAACTTGAAGATAGATTAGAAAATATTTAAGATGACTCAATAGATAATGAAGCTAATAATGCTTCAAGTTGTATTTTTTCATCAGATCCTTTAGCTATCCTATACTCAGTTTCACCTATTTTATCTATCAATTTTATCTTTTCTGAATTGTTTAGTTCATCAGAATTTCTAGATACTCTATACATTTGTTCTAGTATTTCCCCTCCTCCTATGCCTTGATTGAGTAAAGATTCAAGTGTTTTTCTAGCTTCTTCAAAGTTTCCTTTAAGCGTTTTAGATATTATTTGTTTTATTTCTTCCTCTCTGGCAGTAGAAGTTGTTTTATATATAGTGTCTTCATCTATTTTCTTATCCAAAGCAGAAGCAGCTTGGAGAGAGTTTATAGATCTTCGTACATCTCCTTGAGAAATATAGGTAAGAGCATCCAAAGCTTCTTCAGTTATATCTAGTTCCTCTTTTTTTGCTATATATCTAATCCTTTTCTTAAGGGATTCATCATCTACAGGTGAAAACCTAAAAACAGCACATCTTGACTGTATTGGTTCTATAATATTTGAAGAATAATTACAGGAAAGAATAAATCTACATGTTTCAGAATAAAGCTCCATAGTCCTTCTTAAGGCAGGTTGAGCATCACGAGTGTTATGGGTAAGAACACCATTTCCAAGAATGAAGTTTGGTGTTTCCTCCATAGTTATATTATAAGCCTTTCCATAATGGCTGTAATCTATCGATTCTACAGTAACTGTATCAACATCTTTTCTCCCACCATCTGTTTTAATTTCAGGAGTATACACTTTCATTTTGTCTTTAAAGTCAGCTATCTCCGTTCCTTTCTTTAGTTCCTGTAATTGTTTTTCTATTAATTTATTTTTTTCTCCTACAACAAAGAAAGGATGTCTAGGGCTTGCAGTAATTTTTCTCCCATCCTCTAATTTAACCTTATAGAAAGGAGCTTTTCCCGTTTCAACCATCTTTCCTTCATCACTCTTTAGTTGATTAGTTTCAAAACCAACAGAGGGTATTTTTTCTCCTTTTTTTGACACATCTTCAATATTTTTAATTTCTGGATCTGCTGGATAACCAGTTACTAGTTTAGTACCTGGCGGTAAACATAGTGCATCTGCTTCATCTAAAAATATGATTTTATGTTTAGCACCCTGTGATGGTGATGTACGTGCAAATTCTTTTATTTGGTTTCGTACTATATTTATTCCTCTATCATCACTTGCGTTTAGCTCAGTAAAATTATTTTGCCAGTTTTCATCGTAAAGTTCTTTAGTTAAAGCATGAGCACATGTTGTTTTCCCTACACCCGCGGGACCAGAAAATATCATATTGGGTATTTCACCTTTCTCTACATAAGAAGATAGAGTCTGAACTATTGTATCTTGACCGACAACTTCTTCTAGACTTTCAGGCCGATATTTCTCTACCCAAACAGACATTAAACACTAATTATATTTACTAGTTTAACTCGACTGTGGTTGGAAGCTCTTTAGTTAAGGAAAACCTTTCCTCTGGCATGGAAGAGGTTGGAGGATATGATCCACATAAAGTCGAGGGAAAAATAAAGAAATATTGGAAGGAAGAAGAAGCCTATGAAATAGTGAAAGAAGAGCATGAAGACGATCCAAGTTATTATTTTTTAGATGGTCCCCCATATACAAGTGGAAGAGTTCATTTAGGTACTACTTGGAATAAATTACTTAAAGATGCTATGGTGAGGTATTTAAGAATGAATGGATATGATGTCCAAGACAGGCCTGGATACGATATGCATGGTCTCCCAATAGAAGTTAAAGTTGAAGAAAAACTTGGTATAGAGAACAAAAACGAAATAGAAGAATTAGGAGTAGGGAACTTTATTGAGGAATGTGAAAAATTCGCCGAAGAAAATCTTAAATCCATGAATAAAGACTTCAAGAATCTAGGTATATGGATGGACTGGGAGAATCCATATAAAACACTTAATGATACCTATATAGAAAGTGTTTGGTGGGGATTCAATAAAGCCTATAAAAAAGATCTTGTAGAAAATGGTGAAGAAGTAGTTAACCAATGTCCTAGATGTGAGACATCTCTTGCTGACGCTGAAGTTGAATACGATGAAATTGAATCTCCATCGATTTATGTTAAGATACCTCTAGTAGAAGGGGAAGGATTCCTAGTTATCTGGACCACTACCCCATGGACTCTTCCATCTAATCTATATGTAGCTGTAGATGAAGGAGAGGAATATAAAAAAATAGAAGCTATAAAAAATAGCGATAAAGAAATATTAATTATAGCTTCTGATTGTATAGAAGAAGTTTTAAAGAAAGGAAGATATGATGACTATAATATTTTAGAAACAATAGACGGTCAAAGTCTAGTGGGGCGTAGATATAAACATCCACTAGTAGATGAAGTACCTAAACAGAAGGAATTTGGTGAAAAATCCCATAGAATATATTCTACAGACTTCGTAGAACTTGAAAGAACTGGTCTTGTACATTGTGCTCCCGGACACGGTTTTGAAGATTTTGAGGCTTCAAAAGATATAGGTCTACCTATATTTTCTCCTGTTGATGGAAATGGAGTATATACAGAAGAAGCAGGGAAATATAAAGGTAAAAAAATACCAGATGTAGATGAGGAAATTATAGAAGATCTTGAAAAAAAAGATCTACTATTATCTTCAGAAAGACATAAACATAGATATGGACACTGTTGGAGATGTGATACGCCTATAATATATATAGCTAAAGAACAGTGGTTTCTAAGAGTTACAAATGTCAAAGAAAGATTGTTAGAAGAACTGGACAACACGACCTGGTTCCCTTCTTGGGCTAAAGAATCTAGGTTTAGAGATTGGGTAGAAAGTGCTAGAGATTGGAATATTTCACGTCAGAGATATTGGGGTATACCAATACCTATATGGATTTGTGAAAATGGACATAAAACATGTATAGAAAGCAAAGAAGAATTAAAAAAACGATCTATTGATAATATAAAACAGAATCTCCATAGACCATATGTAGATAACATAAAAATAGAATGTAGTAGTTGCGGATCAACAGCAAAACGTATTAAGGATGTATTTGATGTATGGTTAGATTCAGCAGCTGCATCCTGGGCTTCTCTAAATTATCCTGCAGAAAAAAAGAAGTTTAAGGAACTATTTCCACCTGATCTTATAATTGAAGCCCATGACCAGACAAGAGGTTGGTTCTGGTCTCAACTAGGTCTGGGAGTAGCCGCGCTAGATAAAGTACCGTATCAAAATGTAGTTATGCATGGTCATGTTCTAGACGAAGATGGTAGAAAGATGTCTAAATCTATAGGAAACGTAATTGAGCCAGGAGAAGTTATAGAAGAATATGGAATAGACCCACTTCGTATATTCTTACTTTCAAGAACTCCACACGGAGACGATGTAAAGTTTTCTGAGGATGGAGTAAGACAAAAACTTAGAGAATTAAATGTTTTATGGAATGTATATAGATTCCCACTACCCTATATGGTTTTAGACTCATTCAAACCTGAAGAAACTAGTATATATGATGTAGAATTAACTGATATTGACAAATGGGTTCTATCACGTCTACAGTCTGTAAAAAAAGATATAAAAGAGTATATGGAAAATTTTGAAATAAATAGAGCTCAAGAATCTTTAATTTCTTATCTAGTAGAAGATGTATCAAGGTTTTATATACAATCTGTTCGTCCAAGAATGTGGGAAGAAGAAGAATCAGAAGATAAAAAAGCTTCATATGCAACTCTATATAGAGTTTTAGAGGAATCTTCTAAGCTATTAGCTCCTTTCGCGCCTCATACAGCTGAAAGTATCTACCAAAATCTTAAAGATGACATTACAGTACATGCTACCAACTTTCCTAAATATGAAAAAAAACTACAAGATAAAACTCTTGAAAAAAACATAGATATATTAAGAGATATAGAAGAAGCAACAAGAAATGCAAGACAAAAAGCAGGAAGAAATACAAGATGGCCTGTTAAAAGAATTATAGTGGAAACTAACAAATCTGAAGTAAAGGAAGGATTAGAGAGTTTAAAAGAACTCCTATTAGACAGAGTTAATTCATATTCTTTAGATATAGTTGAAGAATTTGATGAATTAATTGAAGTCGGTGAACCAAATATGGATCTTATAGGTCCAGAATTTAAAGAAGAAGCTGGAAAAATTGCTAGCTTTATAGAAGGAAAAACTAAAAGCGAACTTAATAAAATAAGCAACAAAGACGGATCAGAAAGAATAATAGAAATCAATGGAGAAAATAAACACATCCATAAAGATATGATCGAGTTTAGACAGGAAACCCCTGAAAATATTGAAAAAGCTGAAAGTGAAAAAGGAGACGTATATATAGATATTTCATTAAATAGAGAACTAAAATCGGAAGGATATACTAGAGAAATAGTAAGACGTATCCAAGAAATGAGAAAAGAACTAGAGCTAGATATGGAAGAACAAATAAACATATCTCTAAAAATAGACAACGAAAACATTGAAAAAATGGTTGAGGAAAAAATCAACTATATAGAAACAGAAACGAGATCTAATATAATAGAAAATATACAAGAACCTGATCTAACAGAAAAGTGGGAAATTGAAAAAACAAATGTAACTATCGATATAAAAACCATTTAGTTTTATTTATAAGCGAAACGAAAAATCTTCGATGGAAAGGGTGCAAAAAATATTTATAATACTAATTTTGTTTTCCTTTTCTTTTTATCCAGCTGTAGCTCAAAACACAGACACAAACATAGGGGATAATACATATACAAATTATGAAATATATCTACAGGACAATGGAAATGCTAACTGGAGTATTGGCGTTCACTTTCCAATTTCAGAAAACCAGACAGATGAATTTCAAAGCCTTAATCCAAAATATCTAGATATTTTCGAACAATTGGAGACTGATATGAAGGCATTAATGAATAGTATAGAAAATGAAACAAATAGAGAAATGTCAGTACATAGTTTCGAAAGAACAATTGAAATAGATAGAAGCAATGAAGAATCTATAGGTATTGCAAGACTTAATTTTAAATGGGAAAACTTCGGAAAAGTAAAAGATTCTACATTATCAATTGGGGATGCATTCATAGGAGGGTTCACATTAGGTGAAAATGAAACATTAATAATACATCATCCAGAATTTGAAGTAGAAAATATTTCTCCAGAACCTACTTATTCAAGACAAGAACAAATAGGTTGGCGTGGACCATATTCTTTTAATGAAACAGCCAACATTGTATTCTCTTCCGAAAAAACCGCCACAGGACCACCAGTTAGTAACTTTATACTTCCTATATTCGTAGTATTGATAGCATTAGCATCATTTATAGGGGGTATTTATGCTAGCAGAAGAATAAACGAGAAAAGAAAAAAAGACAAAAAAGTTATAGAAGGGAACTCAGAAAAAGAACTGCTAACAGATGAAGACCGAGTTATACAACTATTAAAAGGTAATGGAGGTAAAATGAAACAATCTAAAATAGTAAAAGAAACTGAATGGTCAAAAAGCAAAGTAAGTACATTATTAAGCGGTATGGAAGAAGAAGAAAAAATAAAAAAACTCAGACTAGGCCGTGAAAATATCATAGAACTAAAAAACAACGAATAAAATATTTCACCTATACTACATCTTAAAAATACACCCGCTCTATAGTATCTATCAAAAAAATAAAGCTAAAAATATAATCTTTAATAATATTTTATCTAACAATATAGTAGATGCTGTAACCTCTTCAATTCGTTGAGATATCCATTAACTGTTTTAGAAATTATTCTAATAGTTCCTTAGACTATGTGGGTTTGTAATAGAGAGCAAATGAGATCTCTATGGTTTATGGAGAAATATACATTGAACCCCCTTACAAATAATATTCAACTAATTTAAGTAAAAAAAAACTGGGCTAAACACCGGTTTAATACAGAAGGCACAGGATCATCGTGTAGATGCCCTAGAAAGTGTCATATCAAAATGTAGGGAAGGAAAAAAAGCAAGTAAACCACACTCTTACTTCTAACTTCCTAGCCTACTACAAAAGAACAATCTGTTATTATACAAATAAATAAAGATATAGATGAGAGTAAATGTCAAGGTTCTAGGGACACTGTAGTTTTTGGTGTTGATTTAAATGTAACAGGACATTTTGCTGCTTTGTCTACTGGTTTGTTTTTAGGATCAGCAGGCTACATAAACATTATTTGTAATGAGTATGAGGAAAAG
>JAHENH010000026.1 GCA_018609935.1 Halobacteriales archaeon
CTTTTCCTCATACTCATTACAAATAATGTTTATGTAGCCTGCTGATCCTAAAAACAAACCAGTAGACAAAGCAGCAAAATGTCCTGTTACATTTAAATCAACACCAAAAACTACAGTGTCCCTAGAACCTTGACATTTACTATTACTTTCATCTCTATCCAACTCTTTAAAAACAGATATGTATAGATAGTATTCTACATTTCAATAGTGAAGTGTACCCTCTTTCTTCTCCCATTCATCTGATAAGTATTGTATCCGTAGGTTATCGTCGTCGTCCAGTAATATGAATTCAACGTTTATCCTTCCATTCTTTGTAGCAAGGGAACAACCCTTCATTTATTTCTAATTTTTTATATCTACGATAGAATCTAGAGGTCTATATAAATGTTTTTAGGTATGTTTTAATGTATTTTATTGTTTAATTAATATTAAATAAAATGTTGAAAAGCTTTGAGGTGGGTTCCGTATTTAATATTCCGATTAAGCTGGATATTACTTTTCTTTTAATATTACCTGTTTTTGCTTGGATAATTGGCGCACGAATTGATAGATTAGTTGTGTTGCTAAATTCATCTATTAATGCAGGCATCAATGTTGGGTTTATTTCTGGTGGTATCTTACCTTTTGTCCTAGGTTTTGCAATAGCTATAGGGCTATTTATCAGTGTTATTTTACATGAGCTTGGTCATTCATTTATAGCGATTCGTTCTGGTATACCTATAGAATCTATTACTTTATGGATTTTTGGAGGTGTTGCACAGCTTACAGATCAACCTGAGAGATGGGAAGATGAACTTTCAATAGCTGTAGCAGGACCTATAGTTAGTATAGCCTTAGGTACAATGTTTTATACCGTATTAGTTTTATTACCATTAGGGCTAGATATAGTTCGTTTTTTCTTCGGGTATCTTGGATTAATAAATATTGTACTTGCAGTATTTAATCTACTTCCAGGGTTTCCAATGGATGGTGGTAGAGTCCTTAGAGCTTTACTTGCTAGAAACCGTTCTTTCACACAAGCAACCCAAATTGCAGCAGAAGTTGGGAAAGTCTTTGCCTTTATATTAGGGCTTATAGGTATATTTAGACTAAATATTCTTCTTATAGGTATTGCATTTTTCATATATATTGGAGCTTCAAGTGAAGCCCAACAAACAATTATGAGGACAGCATTCGAGGGAGTTAAAGTTAAAGACGTAATGACACCAAAAGAAAAACTAGATACTGTAGATCCAGAAATAAATGTAGAACAACTATTAGAACATATGTTTGAACAAAGGCATACAGGGTATCCTGTAATTAAAGATAATGAAATACAGGGGATAGTTACCCTAGATGATGCCTCAGATATAAAACAGATAGAAAGAGAAGTATATACAGTATCTGATATAATGACAAAAGACCTAAAAACTGTAGATTCAGAGATGGATGCTATGGAAGCATTTAACACACTGCAAAAAAGCGATATAGGACGACTAGTAGTAACAGATAAAAACCAAAACCTGAAAGGCCTAATATCTAGGACAGACATAATGAAAGCACTAAAAATAATAAAAGAAACAGGACCCATACAAACAGAATAGATTTAAATATAGCAATTCATCTCATAAATATAAAAAATAACTAGTTAGTATATTAAACCATAAAAAATAGACATAGATATTGATTATTTATAGAATTATGGCTGAAACATATGTTGGTGTTGATGATCCGTATAAATATATTGATAGTTGTGATTATATAACTCAGAGGGGGAAATGTCTGTTTTCATTCAAAAATTTTAGTGAAGATATAGAGTTTTCAAAAAATAGAGAGTTTGAGAATTTTATGTGTCCAGTATTTGAGGATAGATGGAGTTGGAGTGACTGCCCTCATTTTAAATCATTGAACTATGATGATAAGTGTAGACGTTGTGGACTAAAAGAAATAAGGATGTCTGATCAACATCCATTGATTGAAAAACATCATGTTTTATATCCGGATAAACAAAAAGGAAATACCCATGAGATAACTTTGCCACTATGTAGGTGGTGTCATGCAAGAATACATAATTCAGGTGCTTCAATAGATGATAAGGTTGATCCACCTGATGAAGCTGTTGAAATAAAGGAAAAAAGACTAAAAAGACAAAAACAAGAAACAGATTTCTCTACTGCAAACAAAATATATAATCAAGATAAAAATAATCAAGATAAAAGCTAAAGACAGAAATAAAAATCCAAATATTAAATTATAAAGTTATATTTTTAGATTTTATGTTTTATTTATTTTTTTAGGTTATTGTTTATTAATAAGAGAATTACTAGGAAAACTAAGATGTCTTTTTTAGTGTTTCTTGGTTTTTGTTGGTGTTTTTTGTTTTTGGTGTTGTATTGTGTTTTGGTGTGTAAGTTTGGGGTTTTTTAATTCTAGGAGGTCGACTGTTTTTGGTTTGAATGGTGTTGTAGCTACTAGTCAGCCTCTTGCATGTCAGGTTGGGTTGGATATTTTGAAGGATGGTGGTAATGCTTTTGATGCTGCTGTTGGTTGTGCTGGTGCTTTGAATGTTTTAGAGCCTACAAGTACTGGTGTTGGAGGAGATGTTTTCGGTATTTTTAGAACTTCAAATGGAGAAGTATGGGGTCTTCAAAGTGGTGGGTATGCCCCAAACAATACCTCTATAGAAAAGGTAAAAAAGTCTATTTGTGAAACTGAAGATGTTGATATAGATAAAGTTAGGATGCCTGATACTGGACCACATACTGTTACTGTTCCGGGTGCTGTTAGAGGTTGGGAGGCTACACTTGATAGGTTTGGTTCTAAAAGCCTTGGAGAGGTTTTAAGGCCTGCTATTAGATATGCACAAGAGGGTTTTCCAGTATCTGAGGTTATTGCGGACCAGTGGAAACAGGCAAAGAAATTATTTACTGATAAAAATGCTAAAAAGACGTATCTGGTAGATGGAAAGGCTCCAAGTGTTGGTGAGGTTGTTTCTATGCCTCGATTAGCTAGTACATTAAGGAAGATAGCTGATAGAGGAAGTGATATATTCTATGAAGGGGAGATAGCAGAAAAAATAGTAAAGGAGATTCAAGAAAAAGGTGGTTTTCTAGATCTAGATGATCTTTCTAGTTTTAGCGCCAACTTCGTGGAGCCTGTATCTGTAAAATATAATGGTGTAGAGGTTTTTGAGCTCCCCCCTAACAATCAGGGATTTATTGCTCTTGAGGGTTTAAATATTGCTGAAAAAATAGGTGCTGGAGAATACCATATAGGGTCAGTTGATAATATACATTATTTCTTTGAGGCATTAAAGCTTGCATTTCATGATGGTCACCACTATATATCTGATCCTAGATATATTGATGTTCCAGAGCTTTATTCTGATAGTTTTACAGAAAAAAGAGCTAGAAAGATAACTTCAAACCCTAATAGCGATGTATCTTATGGTGTATGGGATAACTTTGGTTCAGATACAGTACTGGTGGTAGTTGCGGATAAATATGGTAATATTGTTTCTTATATGAATTCTAGATTTTCTGGCTTTGGAAGTGGATTAGTAGCTAAAGATACAGGCATAGCATTACAGAACCGTGGAAGTTCTTTTTCTCTGGATTCAGAACATCCAAATAGTTTACAGCCAGGAAAAAGACCATTTCATACACTTATACCTGGGTTGGTACGTTTCTCTTATGATGACTGGATGGCTTTTGGAGTTATGGGAGGATATATGCAGCCTCAAGGACACATCCAAGTGATATCAAATATAGTAGATCATGGTATGTCTATCCAGCAAGCCCTAGATCAACCAAGATGGCGATATTATAAAGGAGATCTTTCATTAGAGGGACAGATAGATGGAAAGATTGCTACAGATCTATCAAAAAAAGGACATAATGTATCTATACAGCCTCCATCTATGTTTGGAGGTGGACAGATAGTAAGAAATAACAAAGGTATACTATCTGGGGCTAGCGAGCCTAGAAAAGATGGATACCCAACAGCCTACTAAAAAGATTTCTATATATCAAATAGAATAGTACTTTATTTTTTTGTCTTACAAAGATATATAACTAATAAACTAAATATTTATGTTTAACTGTTATATGTTCAAGGATATAGAGGTTAGTATATATAAAGAAAAATATATTATAAATGAAAAATTATAGGTTTACTATAACTATAAATGTATCTATCAAAAAAACAGTTAGATTTATCTTACCTGTTTTTTGATTAACTTTTTTCTAAAATTATTTAGATCTATAATATATGGTTTTGATAGTAAGATCTATAAATGGTTAAAAATTAAAAGAAAAAGATATGGTGGAATAGACATAGATTTAAATGTAAAATATTTATTTTCAGATTGCTATAATATTAGAAACCCTTATTGTGTAGGTGTTTATGTGAAAGAAATATCTATATTTGATTTTCACATTTACATTAGCTCTTTCAAGTCTTGGACATTTTGCCTTATCGTGGCGCTCATATATTGTTACAAAACGAAAAGAAATTCTTTGGCTATCTATAGGGTTTACATTTATTGTTGGAGCAGCAATAGGGACAGCATAAGGAGGATTTGTAACAAATTTCCGAAATCCTTTGGTGTTACTGTCAGTTAATTACTCAATTTCAACTATAGGATATCCATTTATTCTATATAGCCTAAAGTAACTTCTTTTTGTTAAGATGTGGGGCTTTAAGAGAAGTTTTCTTCAGAGATTTTATTTAGTTTTTTAGATTTTATTTCTTTGTTTTTTGGTGTTTTTGGGTTTGAATTTATTATTGTGGTATATGTTTTGATTTGTTTTATTTTTGTTTTGTTTCTGTATATGTTTTGATTTGTTTTATTTTTGTTTTATTTTTTTGGGTGAAAGTGAAGATGTCTATGAATTCGAATAGTTTTTTGTTTTTGTTTTTTTGGAGTTGTCCTCGTGTTGCTATTTCTTGTTTTTTTGTGTATATTTTGTTTATTTTGTGTTTTGTGTTTTTGTCTGGTCTTTCATCCTCCATAAAAGATATGAATGATTTTCTTGTTTTTATGGTTCTGTCTGGTCTAAAATGTATGAATTCGGGATCTAATATTTCTTTTAGGGTTTCATATCTGTGGTTATCAAGAGAGTTGTAGTATGTTTTTACTATACTTCTATATTGTTTCATGATTTGGTTGTGTTTAGAAATATTGTTTTATATAATATGTATTGGTTTTGTTGTATATCTTTGTATTTGTTTTTGTCTTGGTTTTTTGGTTTTGTTGGAAATCGTTTAAGTTTAATTTATGGTTATTTGATTTTATTTGTGGAGTATTTCAGTTATAGGAAGAGTAATCCTTTTGGTATGCGTCCACCTTGTAGTTTTTCTTGTAGGTGTAATGATAGATTTGCTGTATATGGATATGGCGACGTAGATGCTGATTTTCATGTTGTTGGGGATTATCCTGGTGTTCATGGGGGATGGGATACTGGTGTTCCATTTACTGAAACTGATGTTGGTCGTTCACTACAGTCTGTTTTATATGAGGTTGGTTTTTTAGAGGAGGAATATAGTGATGAGCCTTCGGTCTATAATTTATTTTTTAGTTATATCTATATGTGTTGTACAAAAGATGATAGAAGGCCATCTAGAGGAGAGTATAGAAAGTTAAGACCTTTTTTCGATGCTGAGGTTAGAGCTATAACTGCAGATGTCTTGGTTCCAGTAGGTAAAGTTACTACGAGATATATAATTGATAATTATACAAACAAATCTGGTAGCATTGTAGATGATATGGATGATATACATGGAAGTGAAATACGGGGTCTTGGTTTTCTTGTTTTACCTACTAAGGATCCTTGTTGTTGGAAAGGCAGTGATAGGAATGATGTAGTATCTAGTTTTGAAGATGTTCTTGGCCGTGATTATAGCCAGATAAGTGATCTTGGAAGATTTAATCCGGAAAAGAATTTTTATTTCGTGAGATAAAAGATTTATTTCGTGAGATAGCAAGACGACATATTAATGTATTTTATATATTTAAGATATTATATGTAAAATTTATATATATTTTTTGGTTTTTATTTATATTATTTTAATTATTTTTGAGTTTTTAGGGTTTTCTATGTTTTCTATGTTTTGTTTTTTGGTGGTCTGGTTTTTGGTAACTCATAACTATGTTGGTTTCGTTTGTATCTATATAGTATGGAGGGCCATAATCTTACAGACTATTATGATTTATCTGAGAGTTTTTCTTGGGATGATATATATAGTAGTGCAGACTGGGATGCTCCAGACCAGGTTAATATAGCTCATGAGACATGTGATCGACATGCTAGAGATAGAGAAAAGGTTGCACTTTATCATCTAGATAAGGATGGTGAAAAAACAGTTGTTCCGTTTTGGGAGATTTCAAAGAAATCTAACCAGTTTGCTAATTTTTTAGATAATGTTGTGGACCAGGGAGATCGAGTTTTTTCGTATATGCCTCGTATCCCTGAACATTATATAGGTATGGTTGGAACATTGAAAGCTGGATGCGTTTGGGGAAGTATAAATGAAAGATATGGACCAGAAGGTATAGAATTTAGATTAAAGGATTGTAATGCAAATGTTGTTTTCACAAATTCTTCGAACCGTGATGTTGTAGATAAAGCTATATCTAATGTAGATTCTGTTGAGTATGTAGTTGTGGTTAGTAAAAACGGTAGAGGACTAAAGAAAGGTGATATAAGTTATTATAGTATGATGAATGACCAACCTAAAACATTTGATGTAGCGCGTACAAGTGGTGATGATAACGCTCTTCTTTATTATACAAGTGGTACTACAGGTAAGGCAAAGGGTGTTTTACATAAACATAGATGGGTTTTTGGTGTCTCTACACCTCTTTTGTATTCTGCTGATCTACAGCCTAGTGATCTTTATTGGAGTACTTCAGATCTAGGTTGGATGTCTGGTGCTGCAAACAGTTTGGGTACATGGTTTTTAGGTAGAAGTCTATTTACATATCAGGGTAGGTTTGATGCTGAAATTTGGGCTGATATACTTGATAGTTATCCTATATCTGTTTTATTTAGTGTTCCAACAGCTTATAGGATGCTTAGAGAAAATGAAGAACTACTAGAGGATGTTGATTTAGATATTAGACATGCCCTGAGTGTTGGTGAGCCTATAAGTTCAAGTCTTGTTAAATGGAGTGAACGTGTTCTTGGTGTAACTATACATGACACATATGGTCAAACAGAAACTGGTAGTAGAATAATAAATAATTATCCTACACTAGAGACACGCCCTGGAAGTATGGGTAAACCTCTACCCGGTGTTTCAATAGAAGTTATTGATGGAGACACAGGTAAAATACTAGATACTGGAGAAACCGGACAGATTGGACTTCGAGGTGATTTTCCTAGCTTCTTTGATAGTTATTGGAACAAACCAGAAAAAACAGAGAGTTGTTTTATAGATGGTTGGTATTTAACCGGTGATCTGGCCCATAAAGACAGTGATGGATATTTCTGGTATGAAGGTAGAGCTGATGATGTAATAATAAGCTCAGGATACCGTATAGGTCCATTTGAAGTTGAAAGCTGTCTAGACGAACATCCAAGTGTTGCAGAAACAGCTGTAGTCCCAAAACCAGACGAAGAAAGAGGAAACATAGTTAAAGCATATATAGTAGTTAGTGAAGAATATGATAAATCACCTAGTCTAAAAGAAAAAATTAAAGACCATGTAAAAAAAGAACTTGCAGCACATGAATATCCAAGAGAAATCGAATTTGTAGATGACCTCCCAAAGACAGTTACAGGAAAAATACAAAGAACAGAACTTAAAACAAACTAAAAACCAAAACTCGAAATCAAACTCTAAATCTTTGTATTTTTTTGTTTATTATATATTTTGGTCTGTATGGGGAGCAAGTAAGACCTCTATAGATATATCTATACCTACAAGTCAGATAGTAGAACAGGGAACTACCGCACTTTAAGCCAGAGAGAACGTCACCCATAAGTAATAAGATAAAATATTTCCTATCTAATATTAGATGATTAAGTCAAAGGTAGAAAAGCTATTAAAACCACCCATAGAAATAGATCCACCAAGGGAATGGGAAAAAGATGTTAGTATAGGGAAGTGGGGTGGAAGAGTAGCATATAGGTATGAAAGAGATGAATGGAAAGACCATATATGGACAAAAAACACAAATGTAGTAGAAATACGTCTAATTTTGGACGAACTAATTATGTTTATAAAAGATGATATAATAGAAAAAACAGACACAGAAACAGTAAAAAAAGCCCTACAACAATGCTATTATTGTGCAACAAACAAAAAACACAAAAAACACAAAAATGTCTTCGAATATGTGGCAGACAAAGCAGAAGAAAAAAGAATTGAAAGATATATGGTATCAATAAAAGGTATAGGAGAAGACATACAAGAAAGACTAAAAGAAAGATTCGAAACATTAGAAGAACTAAAAAAAGCATCAAAAGATGAACTAATGGAGATACCAGGAATAGGAGAAAAGAAAGTCAGAAAAATAAAAAAACAACCTACAATATAAAACATAAAAAATAACCAAAAACCCTACAAAAAATACACGTAATAATTCATCTATTAAAATTTTTCCCTCCCATATACAACAAATATAAATTTGACTAATATAGTTGTAGTTTAGATGAAAACTATAAATATATTTCTGGTGTATATCTCATTCTCTGTATAATTCCTTCTCTGTATAATTCCAAAGGTATATATTTCTAAAGTCTGAAAAATATAAAGTATGCCAGATATTGATAAAGAAACTAGACGTCGTTTTCTCCAGCTTAGTGGTGCAGCAGCAGTATTCGGGCTAGCTGGATGTATGGGTAATGGAGGAAATGGCGGAAACGGAAATGGCGGAAACGGAAATGGCGGAAATGGGGGAACTGATCTAAGTGGTCCAGTACCTGAATCTGAAAGAACAGCTACAAGTATAGGGGGCACACAGAGAAATCCTGATAGTCTTCAACCAAAAAACGCTGTAGCTTATCAATCACAACCTAGTAACAACCAACAATGTAATGGATGCACATATTGGATTCCAGATGAAAGCGGAGATGGACTTGGAGCATGTGCAGTAGTAGAAGGAAAAATAGAGCCAAAAGGATGGTGTAACCTGTTCTCTCCATACCAAAAATAAACAACTAAACAAACAACTGTAACTCTAATTTTTAACTAAAAATCTATCTTATCCTAGATATTTTTCTGCTATAGAAACATTGGCTTCATAGGTATTGTTTGCTTATATTCTATATAGATATGGCGCCTGTAAAACGGATAGTTTTAGATTTGTTGAAACCACATGAGCCGTCTATATTAGATGTTTCTAGTAATGTAGCTGAAGGTAAAGGAGTTGATGGTGTAAATGCAACATTGTTGGAAACAGATAAAGAAGTTGAAAATATCAAGTTAACTATTGAAGGTGAAGATATTGATTTTGAGGATGTTAAAGAAAAGATTGAAAAAATTGGTTGTAGTATACACTCTTTAGACGAAGTTATATGTGGTCAACATATTGTAGAAGAATCTGAAACTAAACAGGATAGACCGTGAAAAAACTTGATAAAATAAAACAGCAATTTATACAGCATGGTATTAGCCCAATATCTAGACGATATTTTATCTCAAATGGTTTTGACGGAGCTCTAACTGGTATAGGAATAGTTATCGGATCTTTTCTCTCAGGTATACCAAGCGGTGCTACAGTAATAAAAATATCTCTTGGTGCTGCTGTTGGACTTGGAACCTCCGGTGTATGGAGCGTTTGGGAGATAGAAAGAGCCGAAAAAAAAGCAGAAATACTAAAAATAGAAAAAGCAATGCTTACTGACCTAGATGAAACAAAAATACAAGAAAACAAACTAGGTGCAAGAAAGATAAATGCAGTAATGAGTGGTATTGGACCCCTTATTGGGATATTAATACCTATTATACCTTTCTTTTTTGTTGACCCATCCTATATAACACCATTAACCGCAACTATAACATCTATAGGTATAGCTATATCCATACTTTTCATATTCGGGGCTTATATGGGAAAAATATCAAAACAAAAATGGTATATAGCAGGCATAAGGATGGGGCTTGCAGGACTAATAGTAGCACTAATAAACATATTCCTACCAGGGTAAAGTCCATCAAATTACTATAGCAAAAGTAGCTACAACTCGAAGTTAAGAAAAACATAAAATCCCTATAAAAATATAGGTAAACCAATCAAAAAAATTCTATCTGTCTAATATTTTTTTATAGAGTTACCATCAAAAGACTAAGTTACAAAGATTATTTCTCTAAATTGTATTCATAGATAAAAAAGAGGGTGGTTTTTTAATATTTTATTTTATATAAAAATAGTTTTATTTAGGATGTTTTTGTATGATTTTATAGTGGTTGTTTAGTCTAAATCGTATATATTAAGTATTTATTCGTTTTGTGGTTTAGTATAGAAGGTAGATAATGGAGGGGATGGCTTTTTTACAGTCTGTAGATAATTGGGTGTTTTTCCATATTGTAATTGGTGTGATATTGTTTGTAGATCTTATTGTGTTGGGTAAAAGAGAGTTATCCCTTAGATCTGCTAGTGTTTTAGCTCTTATTTGGGTTGTATCTGCTTTGGTTTTTGGTTGGGTTATAATATTACCCAGCCATGGTATGGAAGGTCTTTTAGAATATGTTACGGCATATATAATTGAATATTCACTTAGTGTTGATAATTTGTTTGTCTTTGCTGTTATTTTTGGATATTTTGGTATACAATCTACTAAAAACCAACATAGGATACTTTTCTGGGGTATACTAGGTGCTATAGTGATGCGTGCCACCTTTCTTTTTGCAGGGATACAGCTTATAGAAGCATTCGAGCCTATAATATATCTTTTTGGTTTGATATTAATTTATAGTGGTATAAAGCTCTTGAAAAGTGACGAAGAAAAGGAGATGGATCCATCTAAAAATCTAGTTGTAAGGTATGCAAGCAAGATATTTGAAGTAGATACAGAGGATAAAAAACATTTTTTCATAAGAAATAAAAAAAAGCTAGCTATAACTCCTCTATTTTTAACATTGTTAGCTGTGGAAACAACAGATGTCATATTCGCAGTAGACTCAGTTCCAGCAGTACTATCTATAACACAAACATTCTTTATCGCATATACAGCTAATGTATTTGCTGTAGCCGGGCTTCGATCTCTCTATTTCGTAGTAATTGGAGCCCTAGAACGACTAAAATACCTACATATAGGGCTTGCTGTAATACTTATCTTTCTTGGAGGTAAATTCTTAGCTGAAGAATTCATACATATATCACCACTACAATCCTTAATAGTTGTAACACTAATTCTAACAATAGTAACTATAGCATCCTATCTAAAAAAAGAAAAAACTAAAGGATGAATAATCCATACGAAAAACCTAAACTATATACAACTATAAAAAAATATATGTATAAATCAACTAGATATTTATACAATACCTAAATTATAGCAGAGATACATTGAATAAAAATGATATATTTTAAAAAATCAAAAATGATGTTTAATATTTTACAAAGCTAAATATAGAGCTATTTACTTAATATATAAAATTATGTATGGTGTCACAGAATGTTTGACATCCTCCCCGCTCTGAAGGGCGAGGATTCCCCTATGGGGAGTTTAAGGTTGCGTGTTTCCTAGGAGTTCAAATACGCTTTCGCGTGACTCCCTTCATTGGTTGGGTCTTGTTGTGGCTCCAAGACTCCTTTAGATCGCATGTAGTGGTGTCAATGCCACCTTCCACCCCATTAACTATGGGCGGTCTAAGACTGACAGGTTCTCTAGTCCTATGTGGCACTCGGTTCGCGTCACCACAATGTGTTACGCCGAGCATGGTTTTCCCTCCCGCAAAGCAATATTACTTGAAGCGTTTAAGTCGTTATGACGTTCGAAACCACAACTATGGCATTTGAAGTAGTCGCCGTTTCTAACAGTATTGCTGACTTCGTTACAATTACTGCATTTCTGGCTGGTGTTCGCTGGTTCAACTTTCTCTACACGAATACCTTCTTTCTCGGCTTTATAGATGATATACTGTTGTAGCTGATAGAAATGCTATGAATGAACACCTTTCCAGTTGCTTCCTTCTCGTATGTCTTCTAGGTCTTCCATCTTAATTACGGGGTTTCTGTATTGTTTTGCATAGTTGATTAGTTGACGAGAGAGTTTGTGGTTTAGGTCTTTTATTCGGAGGTTTTCTTTATTACCCACGCGGTCACGTTCTCTAAGAGAACTAGCTAGTTGGAGCTTTCGACGTAGGGAACGATACTTCCGCCGAATATACTTCGCTTGTTTCCCTGAAACAAGCATAGAATCTTCTTGACTTGGTACGGTGACAGCTAACAAATGGTTCTGCCCTATATCAACACCAATCTCTGTTCCACCGTCTGTTTCAGCTTCATGTTCAATGTTGAATGTGCAGTACCAGTCACTTCCACGACGATATATCTGTAGCCGTGTTTTTTCGGCTTCTCCGTCTAAGAGTTTTTGGGTGGGTTCTTGAATCTTATTGTATACTTCGATTGGTGTGTACCACCAACCAGAGATACAGGGGAAACCTATAACCACATTATCGTTGTCGGTGGTGTGGATTTCCCAGTTCTGGTTGTTGAGTGCGAATGGTTGGCTTGACTGGTATTCGACTGTATCTTCGTCTTTGTAGTCTCCTTTAGCTTCACGTATAGCTTGGTTCTGTATCGCTGAGTAGAGTGGGTTGTCTATGTCGGCTGTTGTGATTTCTGAAACCATGAAATCATTGTTTTCCCACCCGTCTGCGAGGAACTGTTTTGTATCTCGGTAGAGTTGAGTGGTTTGTTGCCATTCTTGACGGCGTTTTCGGGTTGGGTTGTGGAACTTAGCTGTCACCGTCGTCGTCACCATTACCGATTGTATTTTATTCTTGGGACATTATAAAACTACCAAATATCCGGTCAATAAAGACGAAGTTGCTCAACAATCATGACAGCTGTATACCCACTATACCCTCATCAGCTAAAGCTGATTCACTAAAGGACGGGGCTTTAACCTATATTCTACGTAAATAGGGTTTTCTATAAAAGAAAGTTCAATAGATATATAATATAATTTGATACTTTTTAGATAAATAAAATTAAAATTGAGGATAATATGGATACAGGATAAACTAATTATTGAGATGAAATAATAAATTTCTATCAAGACTAAGATGTAGGATAGATAGTTGTGGTATAGTTTATTGCTTTTTTATGGTTTTATAGTAGTTTGTTGTTTAGTATAGCTTAGCGGTGGGGCTGGGTATTTTATGTTTTGAGTTTTATGAGTTTTATGGAAAATAGGGTTATTGTTGCTGGTACTTTTGGTCCTATACACGATGGTCATAGATGTTTGTTTAGAGAGGCTTTAAAGTTTGGTAGTGGATGCGTGGTTATTGGTTTAACTAGTGATAGCTTTGCTGAAAAAACTCGTAGTAAGCCTCGTAGTATTCCATCATTTGAGGATAGAAAAAAAGAGGTGGAAAAAGAATTAGAGGAAATTGATAATTGGGGTCGCAGTTTTGAATTTGCACAGATTGAGGATGAAATAGGTGTTACAGGTAGTGACGGATCCTTAGATTATATCGTTGTTTCAGTAGAAACAAAAGATGAAATAGAGGATATAAATACTGTTAGAAAGAATAATGGTTTGGATCCTATAAAGGCAATAGTTGTACCATATGTCCTAGCAAAAGATGGGGAGAGAATTTCTTCTACCCGTATATTTGACGGAGAAATAGACCAACACGGAAATCTTAAATAGTAAAATATCAGCTAATTGAAATCTCTAAATAATTAATAATTGTTGATGGTTTAGGTTCTGATATAGGTGTAAGTTATCACTAAATTACAAGGTAATAGACTTTAAAGATAGTATTAATGGATGAGACGGTGAGGATAGACGGGTTTGTTTTTGTTTAGGATTGTTTGGTTGATTGTATTTTTGTGGTTGTTTGTCCTGTTCCTGTGTATTTGTTTCCTAGGAGTCCGTTTTCTGATATTGTGGTTTCTGTCTCAATATATAGGTTTATTGTTTCTTTTTGGTTTAGTGGTTTTAACAGAAAATCTAGTGTTATAGATCCCTGTCCTATTTCTCCTATTGAGCCTGTATCTATTATTGTTCCTAGGTCGTTGCTGTCTTTGTAGAATTCTATTTCCGGAAATGGATTTCCATCAGGTGTCAACATATATATTTCGTTTGGTACCCCCGACCTTGTTGGAGGTGATCTTAGTTTAAGCAAGATATCTTCTATTTTTGTCTTTTCTTTATGCCAAAAAGTAACTTTTAGAGGAATACTATTAGATTTCTGTATATATCCCTCAATAAACTGTATTGAAACAGTCATTATTCTCTCATTATCTCTTTCGAAAACCATGTTAACTTCATTTTCTCCTTCATCTATACTAGGTTGGGGAAGCTGTTCATTAGAAAAAGGCCCAATACATCCAGATAGCGAAACAGCACCTCCTATACCTAAAGAAAGAAGAAATCTACGACGATCCATATACATAAATAAAAAGAAAAGATAGGTATAAGAAAACTCCTATATACAAAAACACTATTGAAAAGATAATCTAAATCTATTAAACATATTTTCCTTGTATATTTTTAATCGTGTCCTATAACTGGTTTTGGTTTGTATGGTTTTTCTAGGTATTCTATTTCTTTTTTTGTTAATGAGATTTCTGTTGCTTGTATTGCCTCTTTTATGTGTTCTTTTTTTGTTGCTCCTATTATTGGTGAATCAACCCATTCTTTATGTAGGATCCATGAAAGAGCTATTTGCGCCATAGATACGTCTTTTTGTTTTGCTAGTTCTTCTACACGTTCATTTATTTCTTTTCCACCATTTTCTAGGTATGGATACCTTTCCGCATATTCGTCTTTCTTTCCTCTTTGTGTATTTTCTATTTCGTTGTGTGGCCTAGTTAGATATCCTCTTGCTAGAGGACTCCAAGGTATTATGGCTATATTTTTCTTTTTACATAGTGGTAGCATTTCTCTTTCCTCCTCTCTATATAATAAGTTATAATGGTTTTGCATAGATTTGAACCCATCAACATCTAGGTTTTGACTTTTATGTAGAGCCTCAGAAAACTGATATGCCCACATAGAACTTGCACCAATATATAATGCCTTATTATTTTCTACTATATTGTTAAGACCTCTAAGTGTTTCTTTTATATCCGTATTATAGTCCCATCTATGTATCTGGTATAAGTCTACAGTATCAAGTTTTAGTCTTTCCAGACTGTTTTCTATTTCTTGATGTATTGTCTTTCGGGAAAGTCCCCCAGAGTTTGGATTATCAGGATCCATCTGGCTGTATACCTTTGTAGCTATAAACAAACGGTCTCGATTATATTCTTGGATTGCTTCTCCCAGTATTTTTTCACTTTTTCCGGAAGAATAGACATTTGCAGTATCAAAAAAATTTATACCAAGATCTAATGCATAATCAATAAGTTCTTTACTTTTCTTTTCGTCTATTTTCCATCCGCTACCATCCCCGAAACTCATACATCCAAGACATATTTCACTAACCTCTACACCTGTATCTCCAAAAACTACAGAGTCCATAATATAAAGAAATATAAAACTATGAAACAATAAAATACCTATAAAAGAGATAAGGTTTAAGAAATTATATAGTTTTTAACAGGTTTTCTATATATATTAGGTTAGAGGCGTTTTGGGGTCTGGTCTTTTTGTTAGAGTTACAGATACTGTTGTTTTTTGGTTATTTCTTATTACTGTGATGTCTATGGTTTCTCCGGGGTTTGTATTTAGCATTAGATATCTAGCCAGGTCTTGTTGGTCTTCTATTCTAAACCCATCTATATGTGTTATTATGTCACCGCCTATTGGTATAGAAATTCCATTTCTTGTTGTTATAGATGTTGACGGTTCTAATATTCCTTCTGCAGAACCTCTCTGTATTGCATCTACAACTATTACTCCAAAGCTATCGTCTAGGTTGTTAGCCTCTGCTCTCATTGGGTTTAGAGGTAATGAAGTTATTCCTAGATATGGATGGTTGTATTCACCAGATTGTATCAATCTAGGTACAACTTTTTTTATAAGTAAAGGAGATATAGCAAAACCTATATTATCTCCTTCTGTTGCTCTATTTACCCCTATTACGGTTCCATTCATATTTAGAAGAGGGCCGCCACTATTCCCTGGGTTTAGTGGTGC
>JAHENH010000027.1 GCA_018609935.1 Halobacteriales archaeon
CAGATGAAGGAACGGTTATAAACGTCAAAACAAGCGACAAAGCTTCAACAAATGATATACCAGACTGGATAGAGGAATCAGGAAATGAACTAGTTAATATAATAGAACATGAAGATTATTGGGATATATATGTAAAGAAAAAATGACTGAAAAAATTACGGTTGTAGGAGGGGGGACGGGAGGGACAGTACTGGTGAACAAACTCTCAAAAAAACTGCAAACCGAAATAAAAAAAGGGAAAGTAGAAATAAATCTAATCACCGATAATCCAAACCACATATATAAACCAATATTTTTATATGTAGCTTTTGGAAAAAAACAACCAAAAGAAGGGAAACGTCCAATAAAAGATTTGGTAGACAAAAAAATAAATCTAGATATAAATAAAGTTGTAAACATAAATAAAGATGATAAAAAGTTAGAATTCGAAGATGGTGGAAAAACAGACTATGATTATTTAGTTCTTGCAACAGGATCCAAACTAGCCCCTGAAAATACTCCAGGACTAAAAGAAGATGGCTATCATTTTTATGGGAAAAATGGAGCAACTGATCTCCGAGATACACTATCAGAATTCACGAAAGGTAATTTAGTATTAAGTGTAATTGGTACTCCTCATATGTGTCCAGCTGCTCCTTTAGAATTTGTTTTTATTGCGGATGATTGGTTTAGAAAAAGGGAGATAAGAGATAATATAGATATTACATATACATATCCAATACAAAGAATACATGCAGTAAAATCAATTGCAGAATGGGCAAAACCTAAATTTGAAAAAAGAGATATAAATTTTGAGACTTTCTTTAATGTTGAATCAATAAATTCTGAAGAAAAAGTTATCTCTACTATGGAAGACAAAGAATTAGAATATGATTTGCTTGTTGGAATACCTCCCCATGAGGGGGATGAATTAATAAAAAATTCAGGTTTTGGAGAAGATGGATGGGTAAATGTAGATAAAAATACGTTACAGACAGAAGAGTCAGAAGATATTTATGCTATAGGAGATACAGCAGAGGTACCTACAAGTAAAGCAGGAAGTGTAGCTCATTATGAAGCAACTATTGTAGCAAATAGATTAACAAGCCGTGTTAGAGGTCAAACTCCTACTTCCAATTTTGATGGAAAAACATTATGTTTTATAGAAACAGGACTAGATAAGGCAAGCTTTGTTTCATTTAACTATAATAAAGAACCAACTGTTCGTGAACCTTCAAAAATGCTACATTGGGCTAAACTTGCTTATAATGAATCGTATTGGTTAACAGCAAAAGGACTACTCTAAAAAATCTAGTTATGTCAGATAAAAAAGAAAAAGAAGGTAGAAAAGAACTTGAAAAAGCTATTGAAGAAAATCCTGAAGAAGTAGCTAAATTTATAGAGAGAATAGGGTTAATAAATGAATTCCTAGATACAACTGCACTTGCGAAATCTGCACTTGATGATGAAATGGTAAAAGAACTTACAAAAAATTCAGAATTTTTAATGGAATCAATTGATGGTCTTTCATCACCTGAAACTACCAGATTATCAGAAGAAATAGGTCAAAACGCAGAAGAACTAAATAAAATATTAAAAAAGATAGTATATTTAGAAAAAAACGGATCATTAGATAATCTAATAGAAATTGCTGATACTGTATCTCTTCTTACAGAGGCAATGGATGATGAGATGGTTAAATCACTCTCTAAACTGGAAAGTTCTTTAGGTGAACTAGCAAATACGACTTCAGACACAGATATAACCAAAAGTCTTAAAATTATTTTAGAATCAATAGGCGAAACCAATGAAATTGAAAAACCACCAGAAAAAATTGGAATGTTTGGATTGTTAAAAGCTCTACGAGACCCAAAAGTACAGAGAGGACTAGGGTTTCTTATACTTATAACAAAATTAATAGGAAAAAATATAGAAAAAACAGAAAACAAAACAAATAAACAATAATTAATTTTACTCTGTTTTAATCTTTTATCAAGGCAGACCCAGATCTAGTATATATTGAGGATTTCAAGAAGTATAATATATTTTTAATATTTTTATATAAATATTATATTTTAATATAGATAAAATATATTTACGATATTAATAAACATATACTAATTTTGAGTGTTAGTTAATAATTTCAAAATTTTAAATTTTATAATTTAAAGTAGTTATTTATTGATTTATTTATCCAGTCTAAGTTTTGATGCAAAATAAATGTATTTTTTTATAGAATAGACATAATTTTTATTTATGGGAAAACATATATTTGACTTTTCTAAAGCAGATAAGTTAGAGGAAGATGTTAACCGCTATCGTTTTCTATCGACAGAGGAATTACTATGGTCGATTTCAATTAAAAACTATGGAGAAATATTAGATATTGGTAGTGGAACTGGATTTTATACAGATGATATCGCTCCATATTTTGATAAGATATATGCAATTGATATCCAAAAAGAAATGCATAAATACTATATTAATAAGGGAAAGCCTGAAAATGTGGAATTAATTATAGCTAGTGTGGGGAATATGCCTTTTAATTCCGGTTTTATAGAAGTTGCATTTTCGACTATGACTTTTCATGAATTTGCTGATGAAAATTCATTAAGTGAAATTAATAGAATTCTTGAATCTGGTGGGAAATTAGTAATAGTTGATTGGTCTGGAACTGGAGAAAGTGTAAGTGGACCACCATTAGATAAAAGATTTAAACCTAAAGAAGCAATAAATTATCTAAATATGTCAGGTTTCCGGATTGAATTTAAAGCTTTTCGTCCTGAAACATTTATGTTGATCTGTAAAAATAAATAAAAAATTTTTGATATCCAATAATTTCAAGAGGGATATAAAATTAAAAAAATTAATAATTTTTTCAATTTTATATTTTTTTGCTTTAATGTCTTTTATTATATTAGTTGATTTAGTTATTCAGTTTTTCTTTTTTATATTTTTCTCGGAATTCATCTATTAACTGTCCCATAGTTGCATACCAGTCATTTAACATTCTTTGTAGCTCATTGGCAATTTCTTCTGAATTAGATGTAATATATACATGGCAATATCCACCCTCATCATAGTTTATTTGTTTTTTTTGTATAAGCCCAGCCTGCAGTAGTCTCTGTATTGATCTATATGTTGTAGATCTTTCTCTATTAATTTCTTCTGAAATTTCATCGACACTCATAAATTCTGAATTTTGAGCAAGTAAACGGAATATCCTTTTATCAAGTTCTTTTAAACCCAAAAAACAATCAAGAACTTCATCACAATCTAGCTCTTTGATAAGATAATCTTTTATTGAATTTTCCATGTTATTAATTAGCTTAAGTATACCTACATTAAAAGATTGTATATTTTGCACACAACTGACAAACTAAAATAGAGGTTTATTTAAAAAATATCTGATACATTTTATTTATCTTAAATATATCTAAAAAAAATATTTTTTTACAAAAAAGAATTATCAAACTATATTGGTAAACCATAGATCTATATATTCTATCCATTTTTTTCTTTATTCTTATCTGCTAATTTACGCACAGCGATTACTGGTCCAAGGGATTCTTTAGCTATTTTTTCTGAAGTTTCACCAAAAACTAGAGACTTAAAAGATGGTTGAGTTTCTCCCATAACAACAGCATCAAATTTTATACTTTCCTCTATTATTGTGTTAATCGGGTTCGAGGAAGTAACTACTTCTTGACTTATTAATTCTTTCCTTATATTTATTTTTTCCAAGATTTCAATAGAATTTTTTATCAATTTTTCCGTATCTATACTATTATCTTCTTCGTTTTCTATAACACTAAACAATTTTACATGTATATTTTTATTCG
Source organism: Halobacteriales archaeon (assembly GCA_018609935.1). The sequence continues at coordinate 3,822 of JAHENH010000027.1, forward strand.
AAATTAATGAGCCCACGAAACTTATGATGTTTTCAACATTTGATGTCTCTCGAATAGGCACCAATATTTTTTCTATCTTGATTTTTGGATTGGGTATAAGAAAAGCTATACAGTTTGTCTCATCTGCTATTCTTTCAAATGTCTTTTCTCTATCATGGGTAAAAATAAGACGTGTTTCTACATCTTCATTGTTTTCAAAAGATTTCTTAAGCTCCTGTAAAGATTTTTTTGCTCTGTCTCCAAACTGCATTTTAGCTTGTCCAGGAGCAGTCTGCTCAGGCAAAACATGATACCCTAAGATAACTACTCGGACATTGGATAAAAAATTAACTAGACCATCAGATATGATTTCTCCTTCTAGTACTCTAACAGAAATTAAAACTCTTGGCTTCTGTTTTAACATTATAACATACCTTTAAGTTTAATATCTCGGGCATAATAATAATACCACCCAATAGTTACCAACATAATCAACAAACCTATTAACTTAGATATTAAACTCATAAATAAAATTAATCCAAAGCTTGCTATTCCCCCAATTAATGGTATAACTGGATAGAGAGGAACTCTGAAATCGGGGTCATACCATTCTGGTTCATTTCTTCTAAGAAAAATTAAAGAAAAACACATCAAACCATACATTATTAGGTGTAAAAAAGAAGCAACTTCTGCAAGTACTTCTACCCTACCTAACCCTATCAATACAAGTATAGGACCTACAGACATCAAAAGAGCAGTATGTGGTGTTCCATATCTAAAATTTATTTTACTTGCCCATTTTGGTAAAATAGCATCCTTACTTAGAGCATATATAGCTCTAGATGTACTTAGTATAGATGCATTGGCACTAGAAATTGTGGCCAACAATCCACCAATCAAAATTACTATCGCACCTGCTAAACCCAAATAATCTCTTGCGACTTCCACTATTGCTGTCTCACCTAACGTTTCCAGCGTATTACTTCCAAATGCACTTGTGGCTACAAATATAGTTAATACATATAGTATACTTACAATTAATACTGATCCAACCATAGCAAGAGGGAGGTTCCTACCTGGATTTTTGATTTCGCCTGCAACTGTAGCAACTTGTGCAAACCCTAGATATGACGTAAACACCAAAGCTGCCGTAGATATGACAGGAAAATATCCGAACCTGAAAAATCTTTCAGGGAGACTAGGTCTACCGAATACTCCAAAAGAATCAAGTCCTCCATAAACAAGAAATAAAACTAAAATAGTTAGTAATAATCCAACAACTATATTTTGAAGTTTTGCTACATTCTCTGTACCAGTTATATTTAAAACTGTAAAGAAAACTCCAAAAACAACAGCCAGTGGAATAACAGGATTAAATCCACCAAGATTTATACCTATTTCTTTCAAAACAGCAGTTGCGTAATGTCCGAATCCAACCAAATAGAATGCAGAAGCAAATACTAAACCAAACCAAAGTCCAAGACCTACAATAGAACCGAATAATGTACCCATACCTCTAGAAATAAAATAATATCCCCCACCACTTTTTGGCATAGCAGTTGCAAGCTCAGAAGTTATTAGTGCAACAAGCAAAGCTATAACTGCACCAATAGCAAAAGAAAGAGCAGCTGAAAGACCAGCTTTACCTGCAGCAAGTCCAGGAAATACAAAAATTCCGGCACCAATCATAGTTCCCACACCAATAGCAAGTCCTCCTATTAAACCTATAGATCTTTCTAGTTCAACTCCTTCCTCATATACTGTAGCTTGATCAGTTACTTCAGATTCTTCTATTTCCGGCAATTCACTTTCCATATTTTCTCCAAAACCAGATATATCTATCCCACCATCCACATCTACCATAATCTAAAAAAATATACCAAAACACTTATTATTTAAATGTGAAAGCACATCAATAAATAATATAGAATTATCCTTCTCTACCATTTTATTTTTCAGTTCCTTATTTTTTGAAGATAGATTTTACTATGTATTGATTGCGTATTTTATCTGTTCTCATATTTAAAAAAGGTATATATAGAGTTATTTTATCATAATTTTGATATTAATTACTTAATACTTAACACAAACTTTATTAGTTTATAATGGTATACAAAATTAGATATTTACTAAATAATAAAAAATATAAAATAATATAAAATATATCTTTTATCTAAAATTTTAGTAAAGGAAAAATTCAAAAGTAAAATAATTTATTTCTAAATAATACATTTTTCTTTCAGAAATTTCTGAAAAAAATTTCTTAACTATGAACTTACTGACTCCTACTTATCCTGTGTTGGGACATGCTCATTGCGTTACTCCTTGAGGCTTAGGTTTAATCTATAATAGTTAAAATAGAATATTTTCATATGTTCTGTTTATGTTTTTTGTTTTATATTTTTTCTAAGAATCTTAATGTTTTATTCCATTCATCTTTTGTTGCATCTGGATGGAAGCTTTCACCACTGGGGTTTGCAAATGCATGTCCTGCATCATCATATATAATAATTTCTTTATTTATATAGTTCTTTTAATTTTTTGTTAAATTGTCTAACATCTTCTACATTAACTACTTGGTCTTCTTCTCCGAATATTCCTAATACTGGTTCATCTATTCTTTTAATAGTTGATTTATTAGATGGTAATGTACCATAGTATATTACAGTTGCATTTAATTTTACCTTACTGATACTTAATTGTAGGCTTTGTCCACCACCAAAATACCATCCGATGCTTGCTATTTTTTTGTTAGTATATGAAGAATTTCGAAGTTAGACATAGCTTGTTGCATTTTTCTTATAGATTTTGTGGAATTGTTTCTTACTCGTTAGGCAAGTCTGGAAGCTTTGGAGGGGGTACTTGGGACTTCCCCTTCATATAAATCTACTGCAAAACCGTGTATCTGTTTCCTGCAAGAGTATCTGCCATATGTTTTATATTTTGATTTAAACCCCACCACTCATGTATCATTATTACTCCGGGATATGATTCATTTTCTTTTGGTCTAGCCAGATATCCTGGTGTTCCACTGAGTGTTTTTTCTGAGGTTATAATAGGGGAAAGATTTTTTACACTGAAAATTCCTGTATTCTGACTAAAAATGTAACTCTACAAGTTCTGTTTTTCTCTATTTCTCCAATCTGACATCCCATATGAGGAGTTTGATTATAAAATCTATTATTGTCTGAGACTATATTATTTTCATCTATAGTATTATTGTTTGACTGATTATACTTCACTATATTTTCTGGACTATTTAGACAACCTCTCAGCAATAATATACCAACTAAAAATACAATTAATACTTTAGATCCCCTCATAACAAATATATATTATGTTCTCTAATATATTTTTATTATTTAATATAAAAAAACCAATAATATGTATTATCTCTGTAAAATATGTGTTTATATAAATATTTTCTCAAAATTATTGTTTTAAATTTTAATTCTTAAATCATTTATATTCTAATCAGGAGTTTATAATTCCTTGCATTAAATGTAGTATAAAATAGGTTTTGTTATATTTTGCTAATTTTTTATTAGTGGTTATTTGAATAGATATTCAAACTTATATATTTGAAGGGCTTTTCAAATATATGAAAAAAGGATATATAATAGAGGATCTAATAGAAACAAGTGATATCTTTAGAACGTTAGGCGATGAAACAAGACTAAAAATACTACATGAGATACAAAATAAAGAAAAATGCGTTCATGAGATATCTGAAAACCTAGAAATAGAGATTTCCAATATATCTCATCACCTAAGAAAACTAAAAGATAAAAATATTGTAACAAAAAGAAAACAAGGTAGACATAGATACTATAAACTCTCTGATAAACATATAAATAAAATCCTAAAAGCAGGAATTGAACATGCCAAAGAATAAAAAAAATGATTCTATAGAAGATGGTAAACAAAATATCTGGAAAAGTAATAGGGCTTTAAAAACCTGGATATCTGGGTTCTTTCTAGGATTAGGATTATTAATAATATTAGGAGTTAACACAGAACTAGAAGTCTTATCAATTCTGGATAGAGAATTTACGTTTCCAGAAACTTTGTTTTTAGTTGGAATAGTTTTTGGTGGACCAGTTATATTACATAACGGTTTTAACTCGGCTAAAAATCTTCGTTTAGATATAGATTTTTTGATGAGTGCAGCTATAGTGAGTGCATTACTAGCCAGTTTAGTTTTTAATGCAAAACTTTATTTTGAAGCTGCTACTCTTGTTTTTCTTTTTAATCTGGCTGAACTACTAGAAGATTATTCAATGAGTCGTGCGCGTAGCTCTCTCCAAGAACTGATGAATTTATCACCTAATATAGCAAAAGTTAAAAAAGAAGATAGAGAGATAGAAATACCGGTAGAAAAAGTAGATATTGGAGATACAGTTATAGTTAATCCAGGTGATAAAATACCTGTTGACGGAAAAGTTATAAAAGGAAATAGTGCAGTTAATCAGTCACCTATAACTGGTGAGTCTCTACCTGTTGATAAAACCTCTGGAGATGAGGTATTTGCAGGAACGATAAATGAGGAAGGCTATCTGGAGATTGAAGTAACTAAAGAAGCTTCTGATAATACTTTATCAAAGATAATAGAGATGGTTCAAGATGCAGACTCAAGCCAGACAGAAAAGGAACAATTTGTTGAAAGGTTCTCTAAATATTATACTCCTTTTATGGTTTCTATATCTATATTGTTAACAATAATACCACCTATATTTTTAGGTTTATCTTGGATAAGATGGTTTTTATCTGGTATTACAATGCTTGTACTTGCTTGTCCATGTGCTTTTGTAATTTCTACCCCTGTTTCTGTTGTTTCGGGGATTACAAGTGCCGCAAAAAATGGTGTACTAATAAAGGGAGGAAAATATTTAGAATCTACAGGAGAGATTAATACTATAGCATTTGACAAGACAGGTACTTTAACTACTGGGGAATTAGTTGTAACTGATATAATACCATTAAATGACCTAAGTGAAAAGGAAGTCTTAAGATGTGCTCGTGGACTTGAACACAGAAGTGAACATCCTATAGGAGAAGCAATTGTTAAAGAGGCTGAAAAAAAAGAAATAAAACACAAAGAAATTGAAGAGTTTGAAAGTATAACAGGTAAGGGAGTAAAAGCAAAAATGGAAGGTACAAAACATATTGCGGGAAAACCTACTCTATTTCAAGAGTTAGGTTTCGATCTAGGCCATGTACATACTGCTATGGATCAAGGTAAATACACCAAAAAAAGTATAGAGTTATGTGAAAGAAACGACTGCATAGATCTACTAAAAAAGAAAATTCCAGAACTCCAATCACAAGGGAAAACAGTAATAATAGTAGGAAACGAGGACAATATAGAAGGTTTAATTGCAATCTCAGATGAAATTCGAGACGAAGCTAAATACACAATAGAAAAACTACACAATTTAGGAATAAAGACTATTATGCTAACCGGTGATAATGAAAGAACAGCTAGAGCAATCGCGGAAAAAATAGGTATAAAAGAATATCATGCAGAACTCTTGCCGGATGAAAAGGTACTAAAAATAAAATCTTTAGTCGAAAAGTATGATGGAGTAGCTATGATTGGAGATGGTGTTAATGATGCCCCTGCTCTAGCTACTTCAACTGTTGGTATTGCTATGGGTGCCGCAGGTACAGATACAGCAATAGAAACAGCAGATATTGCATTAATGGATGACAATCTAATGAAGATACCATATCTATACAAACTATCTAACAAATCTAATAAAGTAATTAAACAAAATATATTCTCAAGTCTTGCCATAAAGGCACTATTAGCTATAGGGATACCATTTGGTTACGTATCTTTAGCAGTTGCAGTACTAATTGGAGATGCTGGAATGACATTAGGAGTTACAAGTAATGCATTACGACTTTCAAAAATCGATAGTTAAATAGCTTATTTTTATTTCTGAAATCTACATAGTATAACCATAAAATAAAAACGTAAAATCCAGATAAAATTTTCCTAGTTAATCCGCTATATATCTTCAAGATAAATTTGAGAAATTCGGATAAGAGAATATATAAAACAACTTATTTATTATAACAATATTATGGGTTTAGAAAATATAAAAAAAGAAAAACCACAAAAAGGAGATCAATTTAGATTGGAGAACTCTAAATGTCTCGAGATTGATTTAGATGGTTCTATAATGGCGAAAGCAGGATCTATGGTTGGGTATACTGGAGAAATATCATTTAAAACAAAATCTGCTGGGGGACTATCAGGAATGCTGAAAAAAAATTAACTGGTGAGGGGTCCGTTATGATGGAAGCAAAAGGAAA
>JAHENH010000028.1 GCA_018609935.1 Halobacteriales archaeon
GGGGGGGGGGGGATATTCTAAAGAAACAATATAAGTGGTATAAATATATAGATAAATCTATATATAATAAAGGAAATGAATATAAAAATTATTCATAGTTTATTTTTAGATAGTAGTATTCAAGCTATGATATGTAATTTTTATCTTAATAAACCTAAAAATTGGAGATATATGATCTATGGGAATTTCGGTGAGAAATTAATCCACGAACCTAAAGATAGAATTGCAAATCATAGTAGTGAAGTTATTTTTATATCTTCTAACAATAAAATAAAAAATAATAGTAAAGAAACAAAACTTGACATAGTTGAATAGCTTCAACACATCTTTTTATGAATAATTTATCTATTGTTGAAGATATGGATGGAAAAATACCAAAAGAATTATTCTTAGAATCCTTTGTTAAACATAACAATACAAAATTTTTAATCAGAAAGTGAAATAGAAAAAAACACATATGAAAAAACCTCAAAAAATCAATCTAAAGTAAAAAATATATTAAAAGACCTTGGCTATATTTAAAATTTATAACATAATTAATAATTATTTCTATATGACCTATTTAACTCTCTAATTAATAGTATGAATAATAAATATAATAGCTAAAAAATTTATTATTTTTAGTATTAAAAGCATTAGTAAATATAGATAGTAAGACTATAAATATTAGTGAAAAAAATATGATATATAAAAAATTAGATAACTATGAGTGATAAACCTCTTATTTCTATAGTGACACCTTCATATAATCAAGGAGAATATATTGAAGATAATATTCTATCAGTTAAAAACCAAAATTATCCAAATATAGAACATATAATAATAGATGGGGGATCCACTGATAATACTATATATATTAGAAAAGTACGAGAATGATTATAATATTCGTTGGATTTCTGAAGAGGATAGGGGACAATCACATGCTATTAATAAAGGAATAGAAATGGCGAATGGTGAATGGATAGGCTGGTTAAATTCGGATGACTATTATTTAGAAAATAAATTTAATTATATAGTAGAAAAAATTAATAAAAAATCTGATTTGGATATAATTTATGGAGATTTTAAATTTGTAGATGAAAATAAAAAATTAATATCAAAAAGGTATAACACACTTCCTTCTAAGTTAATCCATTTATATTGGGGGCCTTTTATAGGTAATCATTGTACTCTATTTAAAAAAAGTGTTTTTGATAAAGTTGGTTTGTTTGATGAATCCTTAGATTATACTATGGATGTTGATTTATTTTGGAAGATTTTAGATAGAAATTTCAATTTATTTCATGTTCCCCAATTTATTGGGGTTAGGAGATTGCATAGCGGGGCAAAAACTGTTTCGCCTTCTTTTAGAGATAAGAAAAAGATTAGAAAAGAGCAAGAAAAAATAGAAGGTGCAAGACCACCTAAAGATGGTATATTAGGATTTCTGTTTCCAGGGATAGCTATATTTATTAAATTATTTTATTTTATAATTGAAGGAATACACCCTCGTTATTGTCCGTCTATTAAATGGAGTATAGAAGCTGTTTTCAATGAATACTCTGTAGCTTTTGATAAATTTATTAAAAAAATAAGATCAGATTAAATATAATAGGTGTTATTTGAGATAAATATTATATTTTTGGGACGGGTGGTATTCGAAAATTAGAAAATTAGTCTATAAAAAATTTATTCATCAAATACATGAGAACAGTGGAGTATACTAAGAATGGGAAAAGTTAAAAAGATATATTGGAGGGCTTTATATCTGTATTGGGTGAATAAGATTCTTTTATTAAATGGAAATAAATTTAAGAGATATGGGTCAATAACTAACTTAGAAAATATTAATCACTCAAAAGCTAAGAATAATCCTATAAAATATCTATCCTGCAGAAGAAATTTATTTTGAAATAGAGAAAAAATCGCATGGTATAGTTCTTAATCAGAATAAGGAATTTCGTATCCAAGTGGATTTATAATGAAAAGTTTTTTCGTATACATAGGAATGAAAGTGGAAACAAGAAAAGGATGTTTTTGCTTTCATGAATCTATATTTAATGGGAACACCTCTGTAGATAATGTTTATATAGTTGATTTAGCCCATATTTTTCCATCTATATTATGTTTCTATTTCTAGGAGTATAGATGGAAAGATCTGTTTTAATAAGTATTTAAGAGTTATTATTTTCGATATCCAAGGTGAGATAATCTTTTTTTAACTTTTTCATCTTTAATATTTTCAGAAGTTTCTAAAGGTTGTTCAGATTTTATCTTTTTTTCTTTATTATTTATTTCCAACCAAGGAATTTTTACTAATTCATCAGTATATATTCCCCTAGGATGTCCCCATTCACGGAGAGGTATTGGATATGACTTTTCTCCAAGCATATTCCCATGGTCTGAAGTAATGACAGATTTACCTTTAACTTTATCTATAAGTTTTCTTACATAAGGTAATACTATTTCTAAGTTTTTTTGATACGCTTTCCAGAGTAGTTTGGTATCTACCTCAAGTTTATTTGTCATAATTTGATACCAAAGACCTTCTGAAGCGTCTTCATTAGGGTTTTTTAACCGGGAATGTTCAACAAAACCTTCAGGCGGATCTATAAATGGATAGTGAGGTTGGATATAATGTATAATAAGACGTTTATTTGGATATTTTTTATTTGCCTTTAAAGCATATTCTGTAGTAGTTTCGGGAAGTACAGTTTTATAAACGTTGTCCCAACCCTCGTTTTTCCAAACATTTATCACATTATAGAATCTAATTTTGAGATTTTTTTTATTAACATAAAATTTTGGGTTCGCTGTTACATAAACTGTATCCGTTAAGTTTTTATTGTAAAAATTTCCTTTAAAAAATTCCACTGTATCAGATCCACGTGAAATCTTTAATTCTATATTTTCTGAGAAATAGTTACATTCCTTAAATTGATCATATCTGCATGCATCTAATATTATTAGGTTATCCCAATCTTCATCTAAAATTTTTATACCTTTTTTATTATATTTCCGTGTATTAAGACGAGAAAAATAAAGCCTATTTATTTCTCGTAAAAAAAGATTAGGACTTTTTAACCCCCTAATAAACTGATTTTTTGAATACATATTTTATAAATTTATATATAATTTATATATATCCGAGATCTTTTAATTTGTTCTTTACAGATTCATCAATATTTTCTGTTTTTATTGTTTCTACATTTCTTTCAGAGATACTTTCTTTTAAGTTATTGAGATGATTTTTAAATTTTTTAATTGATACTTTACTTCTAGATTGTAGACCATTGGTGTGTGTTTGATAAGCATATCCTTCCTTCATTACTATACCGTATAATTTTGTATCTCTTTTTTTAAAAACTTCTTCAGATTCATTTTTTCTCTCGATTTGCTCAGATTGAAAAGGTAAAAAACCATGATATTCCGTTAAGAAACTTTTGTGGTTGGGTGATTTTAATAGATTTTTACCTCTGGAGGTTAGATCTATGTCAGCAAGCTTTCCAATAGTTTTATGTACATCTAATATATTGACTATATTATCTTCTGTCTTATCTTCAATATTTTTACCACTTATAACCAGGGGGATATGAACAAGTTCTGGATAAAGACCATATCCGTGATTCCACATATTGTTTTCGCCTAACATTTCTCCATGATCACTTAACGTAATAATATAATCAAAATTCTTTCTTAATTTATAAAACAAGTTTTTATAGGTTTTAGAAAGATATTTAGCTGATTCAGAATATGCACTTCGAACTTTTTCAGGATTATATACATTATTAGTAAAACTGTCACTCGTTGTGACATTAATTGGTTTGGATCCTTTATTTGGAGGATGATATGGTGGATGCGTTTCCATTAAATTTATAACTAAAAACTCTTTTTCTTGAAATTTAGTAGATTCTATCCTTTTAATGATGTCCTTTGTACCACCATTTGCTTTGTTTCTTTTCCAGTATTTATATCCTTTTAAAAGAGAAGGAAATGTAGGTTTGTCTGAACTAAAACAATATTTTATTCCAAAAAATAATTTTAGAACTCCATAATTTTTATGTTCTCTAGCAAAAGAAGACCAATTAATTAAACCCTCATCTTTCGGATTTAAAAGAGGTTTTTGAATAAATTGATCAAAACCTCTTTTCCAATCCTCTCCCCAAGCCGTTAGATTTGTATTAGCAGTATAAAATCTTGTATTATATCCATTTTCTTTTAGGATTTCAGCTATGACCTTATCTTGACAGTCAAGATTAGGTGATTTTGAATGAACTCCTATTTCACTTGGATATTTCCCTGTAAAAAGTGATGCATGTGAAGGAATAGTCCAATGAGAAGTAGAATATGCTTTTATAAAATTTTTACCGGGTAACCAATTGAAAAACTTTTTAAAAAAATCATATCTTAATGTATCTAATATTATAATTGCTATATTGTTATGTTCATTATTTCTCATCTTTAATAGATAATTATATCTTAATAAAATTAATTAGAATATAAAAATTTATATATATTATTTTAATATTTTAATTCACTTAAAATAATAGAAAAGAAAAAGAAATATATTTACTTGATACTTAATTTTTTGAGGATATATCTTTATTTATAACTAGGAAGTTTGATCCGCAAATGTTATTTAAAAATAAATTAGTTCTAATATTTTTAACTTTAAAATTATATTTTTGAATAAAGTATATATTAGAAAATGATGTTTTTATTTTAGTTATAAATTTAATTGATAGTATTAATTATGTAATTTTTATTTCTTAAAAATTTTTAGGCATAACCCAGATCTTTCAGGTGGTTTAGTGTTTCTTTTGATAACTTTTTCTGTTGATTACTTTGTTTTTTGTTTTTTCTTTTTATTAGTTCTGTCATTTTTTCTTTTGGATTTGAGAGATTAGATTTTCCTTTTTCTTTAAAGCCTCCTTTTGTTTCATATCCATAATAGTTTTTAGGACAAGTAATACCGTGTAAGAATCTATCGTATTTCTCTATAATATTTTTAGATATATTATTTTCCTTAAGTCTGTCTATTGCTTGTGGTTTCAATCCATGGAATTCAACAAGATATTCGTTTGGATTAAAATCTTTTTGTATATTTTGACCTCTTGAGTTTCCCTTTATATCAGCTATTTCTAGGATTGTTTTATGTATATCTAAAATACTAACTGTTTTATTACATTTTGTTTTTTGTTTGTTTCCTTTATATATGGTTAGTGGGATATGTGTTAGTTCAGGATATAATCCATATTCATGGTTCCAAGCTCCGTGTTCACCTAGTAATTCCCCATGATCTGAAAGTGTTATTATGTAATTAAAATTTTCAGAGAGTTCAGAAAAAATCTTTTTGTATATATCAGAAAGGTATTTCACACTATCTTCATATGCTTTTATGATAAGATCTTGATCTATATCTGTGCTTAGACATCCAGAATTTAGTATAATATCTCCTATAGCACCACAAAGACCAAGTGGTTCAACTGTTCTATATCTTTTTGGAGGTCTATAAGGTTCATGTGCTTCCATTAGGTTAAGAAAGAAAAACTCATTTTCTGAAAAATTTGTTTTCCGTATTTCTTTAAGAGCAGTTGACGCTCCATCATCTTTTATTGTACTCCAAATATTTTTCTTATTTAAAAACAGTTCAACTCCATATTTAATAGATTTAATTACTGAATAATCGGTTTTTAAGGATTTTAGAATATTTTCTGAAATATTTTTTATTTTATTATCTGCACTTTTTGAGAGTTCATCCCAATTAAAAATTGAATTATTGTTAAAATGTTTGGTTCTCCAGCTTCCTTTAAATTCGGAAAATCCTCTATCAAAAAGGAATCTTTTTGAAATAAAGGGATTTGCACTAAAACCCCGTGTATTATATCCAGCTTCTTTTAATTTTTCAGTAAGTAACTCTCCATTATAGTTAAATCTTTGAGGTCCTTTATACATACCTATCTCGGTTGGATATCTTCCTGTAAACAATGAACCATGAACTGGAACAGTCCAATTACTTGTAGACCATGCATTCTCAAATTTTTTACCTGGAAGCCAATCAAAATATTTATCAAAATAATCCTTTCTTAGAGTATCAAGTACTACAACTGCTATATTAGGCATTTCCTATACAAACTATTATTTACTATAGGTTTATTTTTTCCCCATTCTAAAGAAAAAAAGATAAAAAACTAGTTTATTCAAAGCTTTTATAGAAATATTATATTTTTTAGGTATAGAATTAGGTTATACTAGATAGCAGTGGAGAAAAACAGTAATAGGTTAGACCTAGAAAACTTTAAATTGAATAGTTCTTTTACTTATGTTTTTGTTAGTTTTATTCTCCTTTTTTCTCTTTCTTTTGAATCTATTCCATTTCCGATACAGGCACAAATAAAACCCCTAACTAGTTTATTATCAATAGTTTTTCTTCCAATATTTCTTTTATTTTATAATAATATTAAAATAACACCTTTATTTAAGTATATTGTTTTGTTTTTATTATTTGTTATAACCCACTCAATTATAGCTCTCATAATAGATGTTTTTTTCTTAGAAGCTGGAAATATACGGATAATCTCTAGTATACGTCAACTCTTAGCTTTACTTGGGGGAACTTCAGTTTTTATTATTCTAAGAGAAACATTACAAAAAGTTTCAGATGAATTTATAGTTTATTCAATACTAATTGGTGGTCTACCTGCCTTAATTACAGCATTATTGAATGTAGTATGGGGTCTTAGTGGTAACAAATTAATTGGTGATATAGTTGTTTGGACTCGATCCTTTTTTGTATCTGGAGCATTTACTTCATCTTCACGGGCTACTGGATTATCTTTAGAACCTTCACATTTCGCATTTTTTCTAGTAATAATCTTATTGCCTATAGGGTTAGTTATGTTTAGTAAAATTAGTAAAAAATTGGGTATTTTACTTTTATCCTTGATTATAATTTCATTTATTTGGACATTTAGTACAATTGGGTTAATAGTATTATTAGGTTTATTATTAGGGGGGTTTTTATTTAGTAAAAGAAAAAGTTCCTTTATTTTGACTACAGGAATAATATTATTATGTATAGGAGTTTTTGTGGTTTTATTTCCTCAAAACTACGCTTCTTTTCAAATCAAACGTTTAGTTTTGGGAGATTGGGGGGTTTCAATAAATACTCGTTTCTATAGTTCTTTCGGTCCATTTATTAATCTATTCGATTCTTATGTTTCTATAGGCTATGGTCTAGGAGGTACTGCTACTCATTTTAGAGAAATAGTACCAGATATAGCTCAACAAGAAATCGCCAGTGTATCTTGGGAAAATATGCCAAATTTAAATACACTACTTGGAAGAATAATAGCTGAAACTGGACTTATTGGTTTATTACTTTCATTCCTAATTTTTAAAATTTCTTTTAATCAGGTTAAAACAACATTAAATCTATCTAAATCAGACCTAGAAATTTCTCTTCTTAAATATTCTAGATTTGTTCTTATAGCTTTTTTAGTTGGTTCCTCTATTGCTTTTGGATCTTTTGTTTTACCATATATCTGGTTTTGGTTAGCATTTATTGATTCAAGATATATAAATAAAATCCAACAAAAATAAATGTAAAACTAAAACAATTACATAGAAGCTATAGACAAGATATATATTTTATCAGGTCTAATAAATATATATTAAAAATATTCTATATGGATAGATATATAATTATGTTTTTTTAATTTAATTAATAAAGAACAATAAAATTATTTAGATATGAAAATTGGTGTTGATGCTAGATCCTTGGTGGGTAATATTTCTGGTGTGGGATATTATCTAAAAAATATAATTAAATATGGAGGTTTTGAAGAAAATAAACTATTTCTTTATTTTGACACAGAAACACTTAAAAATATAAATAAAAAATCCTTTATTAGTGAACATAAAAATATAACTTTTCGAAATATAGACTCTAACAAGCTTGTTAAACCAACTTTTAGAAAAGCCACTCCTATTTGGTGGGTGAATATAACTCTTTATAGATCACTTATTAAAGATGATATAGATTTATTTTTTGCTCCAAACTTTGTCCAACCCATACTTTTCAGTAAATCAAGTATTTTAGTTGTTCATGATTTAATACATAAAACATATCCACAAGCACATAAGATGTTATATAGTTGGTATCTAAACTTATTTTTAACTTTATCTATATTTAGAACAGACCATATTATTACAGTATCAAAAAATACAAAAAAAGATCTACAAAAATACTATAATATTCCTAGTAACAAAATATCTGTCGCATATGGAGCTGCAAGTAAATGTTATAGATCACGAGATTTATCTATGAAAAAAAAGAGAGATCTTAGAGAAAAATATGGATTACCAAATAAAAAATTTCTATTATATGTAGGAAATATAGAACCAAGAAAAAATCTATCAGTTTTAATTGATGCACTCATTGGTTTGAATAAAAAAGAAAGACCTCCATTGGTAATAGTGGGAAAAAAACATCTAAAGGATAAAAAATTTGAAAAAAAATACAAAAACTATGATTTTAAAGAAGAAATATGTTTTACTGGATATGTATCCGAAAAAGACCTTCCATTTATCTACAATATGGCTTCAATTTTTGTATATCCTTCCTTATATGAAGGCTTTGGATTACCTGTTTTAGAAGCTATGCAGTCTGGAATCCCTGTAATAACTTCAAACAAATCATCAATACCTGAAATAGTTGGAGATTCAGGTATAACAATAGATGTTACAGATAGCACTATACTAGCAGACAATATAGTGAAACTATATACCAATAAAAAATTAAGAAAAAAATATAGTGAAAAAGGAAAAAAAAGAGCAGAAAAGTTTTCTTGGACTAAAACAGGAAAAAAGATAAATTCAATAATAAATAAATTTAGTTAAACAAAGATAACTATAATCTATTGTCTTGGAGTTTTCTTCCAAATATCTATATCTTTTCCTAATAAAAAATTGATAAACCCTAAAACAAATGCAATATTCATCAAAACAAAAAATGCAGGAATTCTAAATAAAACACTTAGATTTCTTATTTTTGGACTTAATATACCAACTAAACCTAAAGAATATCCAAAACTTTGCACGAAAAACAATAAAAGACTCAATATTGATGGTTCAAGTATAAATAATATAGTTGTAGAGATAAATAAAATAGAAATTATACCCGGCATAATCCAACGAAGTATTTTATGAGAAAATAGTTCTAAGGATAACAATTTATATTTTGGATTCAATAAGTTATAAAACCAAAAAAGTGATTGAAAATTACCTACACCTATTCTTACTCTACGATAGAACTCATTCCATAAACTTCCTGTGGCTTTTTCAAACGCTAAGGCATCCTCACAAAAATAAATTCTCTTACCCTTTTCTGCTTGATACATAGCAGTCACAAAGTCATCAGTTACAGCATTTTTAGGAAGAGACCTAAATTCTGACTTTCTTACTGCTAATATACCTCCATTAATACTTACAGTAGTACCTAACTTGTTTTCTAATTTTCGTAAACAAAGTTCATATTTCCAATAGACACCCTCACTATCACTACTATTTATACTATTTATCTTTAGATTACCAGTAACACATCCTATAGATTTATCTGAAAAAGGTCTAACCAAATTAGAAATAGCATCACTAGAATACATTGTATTAGCATCTGAAAAAACAAGAATATCATTTTTAGCTCTTTTGAGAGCTTTATTTATAGCATAACTTTTGCCCTTCCTTTCTTTGAGATTTATAAGGGAAACTGAAGATAAATTATTTTTTTTTATGATTTCGTTAGTATTATCTGTTGAATCTGAAACTATTATACATTCGAATTTTCCATTATATGTAAATTCTGATATATTTTTTAGTTTATCTTCAATTATTTCTCCCTCATTATAGACAGGTACAATCATAGACACGGAAGGAAGACTTTCTTTTTTATTTTCAAAAGAAGAAAATTCATTAAATAATGAAAGGATATAAAGTAATAATGGATAACCTAAAAAATGATAAGTAATAATTAATAAACAAAATAAAATAAGAATTTCTAATATAGGAATTAACATAATATATTCACAAATATAAAAAATATTTTCTAGATATTAAATATTTTAGAAAAGATATAAACTATAAAAATTTTTCAATCAATAGTTTGTTTTTCTTTTTCTAGTTTTTGTTCTGCTCTATCTCTATCTTCTGGGTATCCTATATCTATACGCCAACCATCAAGGCGTATATCATCTATGGTACGGCCACTCTGTATTAATAGGTCGATAGCATCCGGAAGCTCATATTCTCCCCTATTTGATGGTTGTACTAGGTGGCATGCATGGAATATTGCTGGTGTGAATGTATAAAATCCAGTCATAACAAGATTTGTAGGTGGATCTTCTGGTTTCTCTATTACCTCGGTTATCTCACCATACTGGTTAGTGTTACAGACGCCATAACGGCTTGCTTCCTCTATTGGGACTTCCTCTACAAGAAATGCAGCATCCGTCCTGTTTTCTTTCTGTCTCCGTACCACATCTTCTAGGTTTCCACGGAATATGTTGTCTGCAAGCATAACAATAAAACTATCATCTATGTGTGGCTCAGCACACAACAAAGCATGAACAAGACCAAGCTGTTCACGTTGATGAGTATATGTAATAGGAACACCCTTATATTCATCTTCATATCTTTCTATTATTTGTTCTTTTAGGTATCCGACAACTACTACTAGTTCGTCTACATCTAAACTAACAAGGTTGTCAAATACATCCTCAATGATAGGTTTTCCATTTACTTGTATTTTATATTCTATAGATGGTTGTCTTTCAAAACTATAGAAGTCTACAGTAGATCTAGTATAGTCTGGCTTTAGATCTTCAACACCCTTTATTTTCTTTAACTCCATATCTATTCTATTTTCATATTTATATAGTATAGAATCTAGACGATAACTACCTTGTCTGTCTACAGAGATATTATTTAATACATTTATCTCTTTGTTTCTTTCTATTGATCCTATTTCTTTTGTTTTTGTGGTTTCTAATAGTCCGTTTAGGTTTGTGGCACGAACTAAAACATTCAAGTTTTCAGATATACCGCCTCTATGCTGTAGCCTAGTAATAGTCTTCAAATAAACAGTATCTTCAGGAACATCATGGATCTTAACATCAACGTCTTGGATCTGTGCTCTCATCTCTCTAATGTCTCCGGGGGAACTATCGATAATGTTAAGGCCGAAAAAATAAAGAGAACTAATACAATAATTGTAGCTATAATTCCAATAATAAGGTATCACTCCATAAACCAAATATAAAGATTACGATATAAAAAACATCAATATAAAAAGACATAAACAAAAAAATATATTTGATATTAAAAACACAAAAAAGGTAAAACAATTAAAATAAACAAATTAAACAAATAATAGAAAATCTATAAAAAATTAATATATAAATAAGATAATATATTTAATTTCTTTTAATTAATCTACAAACATATATAAAGGGATAAAAATATAGTTTTGAGTTTTAATTTACTATAATATACCTCAGGATATATAGAGATATAGACACCGTGTTTCCGATGGAAAACCAGTATAGATTAATTCATTAAAGGATTCTATGTATTTATGGTTGAAAAATTTATAATAAAGAGATATTAAGACTTAAGCAATATTTTTTATTATTTGGTTTTGACACCAAGTTCTTGTGAAATATGATTCTCTAATTTTTATTGAAAATTAATTATTTATTTTTTATTAAATTTGGTATTTAAACGATATTATTTCATGTATTATTATATTTAAAATTATTACATCTCTACAATGTATATTTTAAAATATATATATTTTGTGACTTTAAATATAGGTATAATATCGAATATATTTATATAGTTATAGTGTAGTTTCCTTATTTTATAGATATATTTCTTTTATTGTTTATTTTATCGGAAACTTGGTGTGTGTAATTTCTCTATATCGCTTAATTATAGATATTTTAACTATACTATACGGAAAAACTGAAAAGAATAAAGAATATACAACATAGATAATGGGAAAAACGGAAAAACAGAGAAAAAATAGCTGATGTAGTGGAGACAAAAATCTTAGATGAAACGACATAAAAAAATATAAAAAAAGACATAAAAAAGATAAGCAAAAACACCTCTAAAACACAAAATAAAGATAACAGATAAAAAACTACCTATATAGCCCTATATCTGGGATATAACCGAAACAGGACAGCTTGTTGTATCTAACAAATAACAAAAAATATATCATATTTCAAAAAAATATATAGGATAAAAATAGAAAACAAGAAAAAATTTTTTATTATCTATAAAATATAAAAATTTTTTAGCTTTAATCTAGAGATTTAATATATTATATAAAATAGATAAATACAAAAATCTTTTATTTTTATTCTACTGTTATCTGTATATTGTCTCCCTGTTTTAGGATATAGCTGGTTGGATCTATGGATTCTCCATTACTAGTTATAGATATATTGTAGTTTTTTTCTGTATATGTGTTTCCATTAAAAGTTAATGCTGTATTGTTGTGTATGTTTATATCTACTGTCTGCATTGCAAAGTTAAGTGGTACATTTCTTGCATGGGCATGCCATCTCTCTCCATTACCACTCTCAAAATGGAAATAATCAGACTGTAATTGGTATTTTGGCTGGCTAAAATCTATTCTGTTCCCATCTATAACAACATCTATAGTACCATGGTAGTGATCACTATCCAAAACAAGACTACCTCCAGTATTTGTTGTATTTGACCCTAATGGATTAAAATATAAAAACAGTATAAAAACAAAACTTAGGACCAATATACCACCAAGGGCAAAAACACCAATAGACCCACTAAAATTTAAAAGCTTATCCTCTTCAAATTCTTCAATACGTTTTCTATCTATACTTTTTAATTCACCCTGATGTTCCTGTTTAAGATGCCTAATATATTCTTTTTCACCACCAAAAGACTTACCACAATAACTACAATCAACCATATTTATCCATACGTCTTTATATATCTAAAATTAATCATCCCTATCCTCTAAACCGAGATTATTTTGTTTAATAGTTTTGTATATGTCTGTTAGTACCTTCCATATCTGCCTTATAACTATTTTTATGTCGAACCAAAAGCTTTGATTCTGTATATATTGTAGGTCAAGTCTAAGTTTTTTATCGGGTTCAAACCCTGTAGCATCATTTATCTGTGCAAGCCCTGTAAGGCCGGGCTTTATAAACCAACGTTTCCTCCACTCTACAACATTAGATTCCATCTCTCTATCAAGCTCAGGACGCTCAGGACGGGGACCTACAACACTCATATCTCCAGTTAGTATACTCCAAAGCTGTGGAATCTCATCAAGATGAGTCTTACGTAGAAACCCCCCAACACGAGTAACACGTGGATCCATATCTCCCCGGTCTTCATCGCTTAGTTTAGCCCCAGTTTCTTTTTCTGCATCAACAACCATGCTACGAAACTTATATACAGTAAATATATCACCAAACTCAGAAGTACGTTCCTGTCTATAAAGTATTGGACCCTTACTATCAAGCTTTATAGACAGTGCTATAACCAAAATAATGGGAGAAAGAAAAAGTAATCCAAATCCAGAAAAACAAACATCAAATATCCGTTTCAATAGATAGTCCTGTGGATCCAGTGGCTCAAGCTCCACATCAACAATATTCCCATTTTCTATGTCTGGTTTTTCTGTTAGGACATTATCACCATTCTTTCTATGTGTCTTAACATCTACACCAAGCCTATAACATGTATCCAATACACCAAAAAAATCAGACCTATCAGAACTATTAAACGCTAAAACCACAGAATCAACATTATGTTTAACAATTAGGTCTTCTAGACGAGTAAATGTTCCAAGCCACTCCAAACCATCTAATGTTTGTTTTTGTTGTTTGTTTTCTGTCTTTATCCCTCCATCAACTATCCTGTTGTTTGTTGGTGTAGGTGATACATATCCTATAAAATTTAAACCACTTTTTTCCAGTATTTCCTGCATTTTTTCTTTGTCGTTTCCCACAAGTAATGGCTGTATATGAGACATCTTAGGCCCTCCACCTATATAGACAAACCAAAAGGGTAACAACAAAAACAATATTGCTGTAAGTAGTATTAGTGTGGATCTTGGAAGCCTGTATGTGTAGTTTGCATATCCTATTGTTGCAAGCATAAAACCTGATATAAATACACGTTTTTGGACTATAAGAACTGTATCAAGTATCCGTCTTGGTTTTGGCTTAAAAACTGGAAAGAAACTTATAAAGACAACAACCAATGTTGTAAGATAAGCAATAAAAAAAGGGCTACCCTCTAATATACTTGGTTTTAACCTCCATATATAGGGAACATACTCTGTTAGCAGGGTTTGAGGAATTGGGTGGTTAGCTATAAATAAAGCTATAGTTGCTAAAAGCAAGGTTCCAAATACTCTAAGAGTTCTATCTTTTAGGTTGGAGGGCATGATAAATATCTATATCTATTGTTTACCAAAAAGATAACTACCGAAAAACATAAAAACTATGAAAAAACCTATATAAACCCCATAAAATACAGGTAGACAAGAACAGATCTATAATGGTAGAAAGCTATGAATCAACAAAATGTTAGGAAAACAATATGTAACGCCCTATTTTTAGTTGATAGAAAAAATATATTGTTTTTTTGTCTAAAAAAAGATTATTTAGGGATATGTGTGTTAGGTCTCCACTACTTCCAAGAAAGGTACGGATAACACTAGCAATAATAGGCTGCAGCATCTATCTTTTATTTTTCAGTCATAACAGTGCTTCAAAAGCCTTCAAGTCCTGGTTCATTTTGGGATAAAAAACTACATTTTATCGCATATGGCGTATTCGCACTAATACTAGTATATAGGCACTGTACGTCTAAAAAAACGCCTCTATATACGTATCACAATACTATTGGAAGTAATTGTTGGATATGGAGTTATAATAAAACTAGTGCGGGTTGCAGTTCCATATAGATATTTTAGTTTCAACGATATACTAGTAAATATTTTTTGGAGGGCTGTTAGGTATGGCATGGATAATAGTAGAAAGATACCTAGAATATAGAAAAACAAAACTAACGGAAATAAAAACCATGATAGAATAAATAGAGTGTGTTTTGGATTTGTTCTACAATAAAACTGTCTTAATAGATACCTTTTATCTAATTGTTGGTTTGTAAGGGAATCATATAAGACCTCCTTCCTTTAGGTAGTGGGATACATCGACATTGGTTACCTCAGGACTAGTTGTTTTGGTATTTTTGTAGGATGTTTTTTAGTAGTTCTTTGTTTATTTTGTGTTTTAGTATATAGTCGGTTATTGCGTTTCCAGCTTCATGTCTTTCTATTCTTCTGTTTTTATTCTTATCATATAGCTTATATGGGGATAATATTTCTAGTGTTGTTTTTCCATGGGCTCTATTGCTTCCTATAGCTGTAATATTGAATGTGTATGTTTTCTTTTTTATTGTTGAGGCATTTATCTCCATATATAGTCTTTCAGTTCTTATACCGTTAAATTTCCATCCGACTGTTTTATTTCCTTTATCTGTAGAAATATTGTCATTGAATACTCCTCTTCTTTTATAACTTATTATTTCCCAATTTTTCGGTATATTACTTACTCTCACCTCTCTTACACTATTCACATTTATATTCATCCGTGTAACACCAGTTGATTCTATGTCTTTGGTGTCTATACCTCTTATATTAGCCCCAGCTACCGGAGAAATCAACAGACTAGACACAAACAAAAAAATAACAAATACAATTAACTCCCTCCTAAACATATGAATTTTTATCTAATTGTTGGTTTGTAAGGAAGCAATAAAACTCCCTCGTTTACGGGGGAGATACATGAACTCTTCCTATAGGATTGTTGATTTGTAACGAAATAATAAAACCTCTTTGCTTATAAAGAGAATGCGTAAACCTCTTTATACACTAAATCTAATTTTCCATTAATTTAAGTCTATAAAAACACTATAAATGTTATTAGGAATGGGGATTTATCGGACAGTCATCGTAAAACTAGACGTTTCAAAACACCTACATAATACACTACAAAAAACTATAAATATTTTTCAAAGCGTTTGTCAAAAACATATTGATTATGCATGGTATAACGGAGACACCAACAAATATTCTATTTCCAAGATATATCTAGATACTCTAAAAAACCATATGTGACTTCCCCGACTGTAAGGCGACGGGGTTTCTAGAGAAGTTTTCCTAAAGACATCCTATTTGGGTAGGGACTTATTCTCTATGGCTTGGGCGACATAACCACTAAGGCCATCCACCATGTTTTGCCATGGTATTTGGGTTACATTTGAGTCTCTCGATCCCTTGTCCACGCGTATTATGATGCCCGTGTATATTAGGCGGTGGGGTTTGCTGTTTGTTGTTTAGGCAGTAAGACTATAGCAAACTGTCAATACACGCGAGTATATGAAAACAAAAGTATTTAAATATAACCATAATGAACGCGACTCACGCCCATCCTAAAGGACGCGATTCTCTCTCCGTTTACAGATAAAAATGTGAGATGGACAGGTTATTACGTCTATTTTTGTGTTTTTTTTGTGTTTGTCTAGGTATAGTTTGGTTTTTATATATTTGTTTTTTAGATCGGAGAAAGTCTAAACAAACATTAGGTGTATATTTTTATTTGATGATAAACAAGAGAACTTTATTGTTTTCGTTAGCTTTTTTGTCGGTGTTGGCTACAGCTCCTGTTTTGGCGGCTACAATAGATAACGTAGACACTAACCCTCAACATGTAAAACCTGGAGGACAGATAAATATTTCAGTATATAGTGATGGAATTGCTTTCATATTAAAAGATATACCTAGAAATTGGACTATACTTGATAATTCTTCAAATTTTGTAGATTACATAAGAGAAGAAAATACAACAACTTGGACACAGGGAACTGGATGGATAATATTACAGATACCACAAAACACAAAGACAAACACAACACATACATTGAACGCATCAATACGTGGAGACTACAGACTAATAAACATAACAATAACACAAAAAGAAGACATTGATAATGAGGCAGACAACCAAGACCAGCAAAACGAAACTAAAAACAAACAAAACAATACACAAGATATAGACCAAAAACCACAGGATACAACAGATTTAGACAACAAGACAGATACACAAGACCAACACCAACAACAAAACAATACACAAGATATGGATAGAAACCAACAGAATGAAAGCCAACAAGGCCAGGATGGACAAAATGGTGGAAGTCAAGAACAGACTGGGTTTGGGGTTTTAGCCACAATATTTTCTATAATGGTTTCGTTGATTTTTGTATACAAGATAAAAGGATAGACTAAAAATACCGTTTTTTATGTTTGGATGTGGCTTGACTTCTTAAGTTTTTTGTATAAAAAGGAATTGTTTTTTAGGTAAAGATAGATTTATACAAACAATATATTAGATTATAACGTATAAATAATGGAGTTTATAGACGATAAAGGACGTATATTCGGAGCTATAAACATAATAGATGCACTAGCAATATTATTGGTCTTAGCTATAATAGTAGCAGGAATCGGATTCATAAATCCGTTCAGCACTACAGAACAAAAAACTGCAACTAGGTATGCGACTATAGTTCTTGGGGAACAGCCAAGATATATTGCAGACCTCATATCTAGTGGAGACCAAAACATACAAACATCAGATACAGGAAACCTCACAATAACAGACACATATATATCTCAAGCTACAAACAGAAGTATATTAATTCAGAATATATCGGTTGTTGTTCGTGCAAAACTAATTGGTAGCCTAACAGGCGGGAATAGAACTAGACTGTTCAAATATAATGGAGAAACAAAGAGGGTGGGAGATACAATAACAATAAATACACAAGACTACAACATACAAGGAAACATAATAAATCTAGCTAGTGAAAATCCAAGATTAGATACCAAAACAACTTCTTTGGTTTTAGAGACTACAACATCAAAAAATTTAGCTTACAGAATAAATAGATATGACACATATAGTGTAGGATCTAACTCAATAGCTACTATCAATTCGTTTGTCTTTTATCCAACAGAAAAACAAAACCAGACACATGGCCTAATACATTTAGACCTAGAAACTATAAATCTATCAGGAGTACGATATTTCGGAGATACAAGACTTCAGATTGGAAACAACATAGAATTTTCTACAGACACATACACTATAAGCGGGGAAATACAGAGGATAGATACATCGTCTATATATAGTTCTAGACAAAGGATACAGGCTACATTAAAACTTGAAAACATACCTCCTGAGAGGGCAGATATGGTTGTTGCTGGGATGTCAGAAACCATCGGTGGAATACAGACAGCAACCATCCAAAAAAAAGATGTAGAGCCATCAACGATAACGTTGACGAGTGAGTCTGGAGATATATTCCGTAGACAACACCCAGTAAACAAAGATGTATACCTACAGATAGAACTAACAGTCCATCCAACACGGCAGGGAGTAGAGTTTCATGGACAACCACTACAGACAGGAGACAGAATAACTCTAGATCTAGGACAGACAACAATAACAGGACATGTAACAAAAATAAACACCTAAACAAGAAAAAAATAGAGATATACTATGTTTTTAATTGTTGTGTTTATTGGGCTGAAAGAGTATATATCTCCTTATGTTTCTTTTATATAGGTTATTATTGATTTGTATGTTTTTTTGATTTTTTGTTTTGATATTTTGGCTATGCCTCTGTCTATTCTTTCGTGTTTGATTGTTGCAAGAAACCATGGTGAAATATAGCTTTTTTTAGGTAACTCTCCTATTGTACAGTCTTGGTTTTCTATCTCTATTGCTTTATTTCTCTCTGTAGTTGTTATACCCACACAAATATATTCTTCGCCGTGGAATAGGTGTTTTTCGTTGTTGACTATCAGGAATGGTCCTTGTTTTGTTGGTCCTTTAGCCCATACTATGTCTTCTTTGGTATGGTTTATCGGTTTTTTTCATCTTTTTCTTCTGTGTATCTGGGGTCTTCTGCGTTTTCTAGCCATTCTTGTCTGTTTTCTTCTGGAAAACGGTGTTTTGCTGTCTCCATAGATAGAATCCATGCATCATAGGCTGCTAGTCTATCATCTTTTTCTATACTCCAGTATGGTTTTTTGTGGCGTACAAGCCCCATGTTTTTTAGTCTTGATAGTGTCGTTCCTATACTTCCTTTTGGTATACCAGTTTCTTTGTGTATTTCTTTTGGTGTAAATCCTTTTTTTGGATGTTCTATTAGAAATGAAAGTATTTTGTATGCATTTGAATTCTTTTCTAGTTTTAAAATATCTGTTTTTTCCGGATCATATTCTTCAAATCTTACAGGCATATATAATATGTAACTAATTGTAATTAATAATACTATTTTTATACCATCTATATAGACAAAATAAATTAAAGACAAATAAATAAAAATAGAAAATAATTAAACCTAAATCAAATAAGAGAATAAAAAACATAGAAAGAATAAATATAAAATAATGGACAAAAACCAGATAACAAATCAATCAAAAACTATACAGTATACAAAAACTATATATAGACAAACAAAAAACAAAATAAAATCAGCCATCAAAAAATCAAAATTCATAGATACATCTACAAACAAATCCTTTATAGAAAAAACAAATAAAATCTATAGACAATCCAAGATGGCATCTATCCCTATATTTCTATCCTATTCTCTAAAAAATTCAAAGACAAACACATTAATCAAAAACCAACAAAAAATAACTAGAGATTCATTTATCTATAGATGGCTTGCACAGGAACCAGAACCAGAAACTATAGAGATAGACCTAAAACAAACACTGTCGGTTGGACTAATAATAAAAATATTAGACAAAACAATAACATATCTATTACCAGCATACATAACATCAAAAATATACAAAATAACTAGACAGACAACAGACAAATTCAAAAACTATCCAATACGACTAGTAAGTATAATACTATTATCGATGATAGCCTCGATATATACCATACAGATCCTATCTGGAGAACTAACACAGACACAATACATACTATACACAATAACAATGTTTTTATTTATTATTGGGACACAGATAAAAACACCACTAAAACAAATAAAAAAATCTACATCTATAGAAAAAACAATAGAGCTATTGGAACCACCAGAGATAGAAAAAATAGATAATGAGAAATAGTAGATATAATTAGTTATTCTAAAAATTTCTGTAGTTGTTTTTTTAAAAATAGGTATAAACATAATAGTTTTAGATCTAAGAGACACAGACATAGATCTTATAGATATAGACAGGCAACTACTTGATCCAAAAAAAATTGTAAAACAAGGATATAGAGCCATGAAAAACAAAAAAATTATAGTAGTTCTTGAAGGTCTAAAACATAAAATAACATGGAACCTATAACGTCTATTAACAAAGAAAAAACATGCAGATCTACCAAAAAACTATATAGAATAATAAAGAAAATAAAAAATTAAAGAATATTGTTATATTTGCTAACGAATCTGTAGTTTCTATTAAGATTTTCTAGCTGAATAGGAATGCCTTAATTATTTTCTGTATCTCTGTATTTCCTAGTTGGCTTCCTATACATGGGTTCCCACCAAATAGAAAGCACTTTATTGCCTGTCTTACCTCAGAGCCCTGGATACCCTGTTGGTTATCCGTATCGTATAGATCAATTATGGACTGTGGTTGTGTGTCTGGTGTAGCGTTTATGTTGGTGGTATGTTTTCCTTCCCCTACTGTATTTATGGCTGTGACTGAATAGTTGTATGTTGTATCGTTCTGAAGACCTGTATCGTTATAGTTAGTCATAGAGGTATGGGTTACTAGTTGTTTGTTGTTACCACTTGTGTTTCTATATATACCGTATTTTATTATTGAACCCATATATCCGGTGGGTCTATCCCATGATAGGTTTACATATTTGTCTCCACTTGTTGCCTGTAGGTTTTCCGGTGGACTTGGAGGGCTATCGATACCTACAGCATAAAGTAAATCATAATTTCCCATGTTTTGGCTTTGATTATGTTTTGCATATGAAATATGGGGAACATCTTTACTATCTAGATCCATAGATGTGGTTCCCACAAGTAATGATCCAGAAACATTTTTATCTACTGTTTGTGGATTCCAGATAGATCCCGTTTTTTCTGCATATATAAGATCCATATTAGTTGTTGTCTGGTTTTGTTTTATATAAGAAATATGTATATCATTGTTGCTGTCTATCTTTATATTTGGTGAAAGACCTGATGGACTATTGTCAACTACATTTGTATCCCAAGATCCAGATGTTTTTTCTGCATACTTAAGATTACTTGATGTTTCGTTAAAATACAATATATGTGGATCGTTATTACTATCTAGGGCAATTGAAGCATAGAGCCCCACATTTCCGGTAGTGTCTACAGTTTCATTTTGCCAAGATATACCATTCCATTTAGCATATAATAAGTTACTATTAGAACCTTTATAGTAACCTATATGTGGTATGTCATTACTATCTAGCGCTATAGATGCGTAACCTCCACCGTTTTTATCTACTATGCTTTCTTGCCATTGATTATTAGTCTTTTTATAATATTCAAGTTCACCAGAACTACCATTATAATAAATAATATGTGGAGAACCACTACTGTCTAAAACAATATCATTTATTGGAAAACTCCCTACAGCACCTACTTCTTCTATATTTGTTTGAAATCCATCCCAATATATATACTCTACACCTAAACTACCCTGTGTTTGGTTACTATATGATATGTGTGGATGTGTATTGCTATCTGTATCTATAGAGTTAAACAATCCAACATTCCCCTGGGTCTTAATTTTTTCTATATACCATGGATTCGATGATGGATTTGTCTGTTTTGTAGTTACAGGTCCAGGACCTAGAAATGGATCAAAAGGCTCTATATTATCTATAGGAGAACCAGGTCCATTCCATCCAGCATATTGTAGATCCTCTTCTGTAGAATTATAATAAGCTATCTGAGGAACATTATTATCATCAACGTCTAACGAAGAAGTTGAACCAACATTTCTATCTACAGTCTGTACTGTCCAACCACTTGTTTGACCAAAAACAGGAGATATAACAACCATCGACACCAAACTAACAAAAACTAAATAAAAAACCATCCGTTTCATTCTAAAAACATCCATTTTTCAATAAATTAACAAACTATTATTCATTTAAAAAACATAAAAAACTATGGGTCACAAAAAATAAAAACATCATCAAAAAACAACAAAAAAATTTAACTTAAATAACAAAAAATTGGAAAAAATACAGACAAATAACTGAATATATCCAATAAAACAAATAAAAAATAAAATCGACCTAACTAAAAACACCAATTAATAATAAATCAAATTAGATACATAAATACAATTTTTTAGAGATATTAGGACATATAATATACTGATAAATTCTATTTAAAAATTTAACGGGCTATGTTATATCTTATAATATAAAAGAATCTAGATAGTATGTATTATTTTTTATAATTTTTTGAAGATATATACAATATTTCTAGTATTGAGAGTTTCTAGAAGTTTTCTAGTATTGAGAGTTTCTAGAAGTTTTCTAGTATTGAGAGTTTCTAGAAGTGAGAGATTATTTATATAAACATCGATAATAAAAAAAAGTAATATTCCTATGTATACATACAAAATAAACCCTATAAACTTCTCTATATATGTTTTTAGATAAAATACTATTCGGTTTCTATAACCTACATATATATTTTGGTAAGTAACAACTATTTTTTATATTAAAACTATTTTTTATATTAAGAGTTTTAATATTAAGTATTAAGAGTTCTGTAGGCAGTTATTTTTGACAGTATATTATGTATTTTTTATTTTTATGTAGATATATAAAAGTTGGAATATAATTATGAATAAAACCCCGAAAAAAATCAAAAACAGTAATATTTGAAAGAAAATCATTTTTTATTTCTATTGTTATATAAACATCGTCTAAAACTCCAAAAATTAAAGGAAACATCATAGTTTTTTCTATAAAAATTAAATCCAATATTATATAAATATCTAGTAAAATATAATATAGTAAATATTTTAGTGGAAATAAATTATTATATTTTTAATATAGGTGTTTCTATGGGTTTTAACAAATTTGGTTGTTTTATAGACATATAGAGATATATATTTTATTTGTTTTTTGTTGTTTTTATTTTTATTTCTAAAACATTTATATAGTCGATATATTGGTGTTTTGATTGGTTTTCTTTATTTTTTATTTTTTTAGGAAAAATAAATTTGGTTTTATTCGGATATATTTTTTATTTTTGAGATCTTCGAAAAAAGATTTGTTTAGTGTTAGTTTTATAGTCGTTAACTATCTTCTTTGGAGAGAGATCTAAATTTTATACGGATATGTGTTTATTTTTGTTTTTTAGAAAAAGTTATAAAGAATAACTTCCTTATTTAGAAGAATGTCCATGATTAATTGTATTTATTGGATTGTTATGGTTATGGAGGGATAGGTGGATTATGTTTAGAAGAATTTTGGTTTTTGTTGTTGTTTTTTTGTTGTTTGGGGGTGGTTTAGTTTTTGGATTTGTAGATGGTGTTTCTGGCCAAAAAACACAGACATGGGATTTTGGAGATGCTTCGGATCCTTCGTTTCCTTCAGAACTATCGAGTAATGGGGTAAGACATATTAATATAAGTCGAGCATATTTTGGAACAAATGTAAGTGAAGAAAAAGATTCAAAACAGGTAGATAATGATACTTTTGATGATGGCTTGATAACTATAGATCCAATAAATGTTTCAGTTACAAATAAGGACTGGATGGGGGATCTCTATCTTAATGTTTTGGTAGATTGGGATGGAAACGGTATGTGGGAGCCATATAACCGTACTGTAGGGCAGGGAGCTATAATAACTAGGACGTTTCCTTCTGATTGGGTTGTACGAAACAAAAAAGTCAGTGTTTCGCCTGGTATAACTGAAACAATAGCTACGAATGTGTCTGCAATGGGTGCGGGTATAGGGGCAGGGACAAGCGCAAATATTCGATTAACACTAACATCAAATCCCATTAATAACTATTCGGGTAGAGGTGAATTTGATATAGGTGAGACAGAAGATTATTTCAGACAGATACTTGGAAAATGGGTTTCTATAAACTGTAAACCTGTAGTAGACAGCCATACTGCTCCAGGGGTAAGTTTTCCCCTTACAGTTACAGGTACAGATCTGCCTGCCAGTGTTAATATAGATCCATTTGGACCTAATGCAGGAAATGCTGGATTTGGACTTGGAGGAAATCTAATACTGGGGAAGGTTTGGCCTACACATCCAAGCTGGGGTATAACTATACATAATGTACGGGTTCTAGCAACTGGAAGCTCAGGTACTACTTCTGCTTCTACATGTCAAGCATTTATAAAACATTTTCCTGTATTTATCGATGGCTTTCCAATAATTGAGCTAGAAAAAAATCCACAAACCATTATAGGAAATGTTTCAACTTTACAAAATCAAACTAAGATGATATCCTCAGATCTAGATAAAATTGGAGATCGGATCCAAAGAAAACAAAATAATCCTACAGAAACAATAGATACTGAACTAGTTAATCTACAACTAACGGGTATATTGGATAGACTTAATAACACAAAAAAAGAAAAAAATGATATACAAAATGACACTCAAAAACTACAAAATATAAAATCAAAGATTCCAACAAAAATAAACAAACTACA